>JASDTB010000094.1:0-21821 GCA_041441455.1 Bacteroidales bacterium | reverse complement strand
ATCTCTAACATTCTCTCCCTTTCCATACACTGGTAAAGGCTTGTTATGACGAATATTATTGATAAAGAGCGGAATTAATTTCTCAGGAAATTGAAAACTTCCATAATTATTTGAACAGTTAGATATCTTTACTGGAAGACCATAAGTGTCGTGGTATGCTCTCACGAAGTGGTCGCTTGATGCTTTAGATGCAGAATATGGTGAGTGTGGGTCATATTTTGTCTGCTCAGTAAAGAACGAGCCATCATTTTCTAATGATCCATAGACCTCATCTGTAGAGACATGATAGAATAGTTTTCCTTCGAATCCTCCGTTCTCTCCCCAATAGATTTTAGCAGCTTGCAATAATGCCAATGTGCCCATTACGTTTGTCTGAGCAAATGAAAATGGATCTTTAATCGATCTATCTACATGCGATTCAGCCGCTAAGTGAATGACGCCATCTATCTGATTATCTCTCATCACCGACAGCATTAATTCGAAATCGCAAATGTCTGCTTTGATGAACTTATAATTAGGCTTACTCTCCACATCCTTAAGATTAGCCAAGTTGCCAGCGTAGGTAAGTTTATCTAAATTGAAGATATTGTAATGAGGGTATTTGTTTACCATCAATCTCACCAAGTGCGAACCAATAAATCCTGCACCACCAGTAATAAGTATATTCTTCATGATCTGTTCGAATTAATTTGTTATTGCTGTTAATCTATTTATACATTTTTTGAGAGACTCTCTCCAGTATGGAATTTCAACTCCAAACTTCTCTCTTGTCTTTGATTTGTCCAAAACCGAATAGGCTGGTCTTGGAGCTTTAACTGGATACATTTCCGAAGTCACAGGAGAGACTTTGCAAGTCGATCTTCCAGATAATTTGACAATCTCCCTAGCAAAATCGAACCAAGAGCAGACGCCTTCGTTAGTATAGTGGTAGAGTCCGCAGTGCTCTTCGCGAGAGTAGGAGCCACTCTCCATCCCATCTACAATCTTAATTATTAGATCAGCCAAATCAGCAGCATAAGTTGGAGTTCCTGTTTGGTCGAATACGACATTGAGATTCTCCCTCTCTGCCGAATATTTTAAAATTGTCTTTACGAAATTGTTTCCAAACTCTGAGTATAACCATGCAGTTCGAATTATGACAAAGTCGCACCCAGATTTTTCAATCGCCCTCTCTCCAGCCAATTTAGACTTTCCGTATATCCCAAGTGGATCTGGATAGTCCGATTCTGAATATGGTCTTGGCCCTGTCCCGTTGAAGACATAGTCTGTTGAGACATGAATCAGCAGTGCTCCACTGTCAAATGCAGCCTCCGCTAAGATTCTGGGAGCATCTGAATTAACATTATATGCTGCCTCAATATTGTCTTCGGCATTATCTACCGCAGTATAAGCTGCACAATTTATGATATAGTCAACTTTGTTTTCAGCCAAAAAAGATGTAACTGCATCTTTGTCTGTAATATCTAGTTGATCTGCATCGGTATATCGGACATTAAAACTGCCCCCGAACCCTGCTCTGCGGAGTTCGTTTCCAAGCTGCCCATTGGCTCCGGTAATCAGAATCTCTGCCATGCTCGAAGATGTTAAAGTTTATAAAGATCTTGATTGTAATCGAATAGTTTGGCATCCTTTAGTAGAGGATGGTTCCTGTCTTTATCCGAAAGAATTATATCGTCTGCTGGGATTTTCCAATCAATAGCAAGAGCAGGATCGCTCCATAAGATTGCTCCCTCATCGGTAGGAGAGTAGTAATTATCGCACTTATATTGAAATACCGCCTCTTTACTCAAAACGGCAAAGCCATGAGCAAATCCTCTTGGAATAAATAGTTGTCGCTTGTTTTCTGCAGACAAGATGCATGAGACATGTTGTCCAAAAGTAGGGGAGCCTTTACGAATGTCCACAGCAACATCAAGAACCTCTCCGTGTACCACTCTTACGAGTTTCGACTGCGATTTTGGAGGCAATTGGTAGTGCAGACCTCTTAAAACTCCGTAAACTGATTTCGATTCGTTGTCTTGAATAAACTTAGTATTGCAAACACAGTGCTCAAAAAAAGATAACGAAAAGGTCTCCATGAAATATCCTCTAGAGTCGCCGAATACCTTAGGCTCAATAATGAGAATATCAGGAATGTTAGTTGGTATTATATTCATAATCAGATTCTATCTTTTAAGGATAAAAGATATTGACCATATTGGTTTTTAATCATTGGTGCAGCTAGCTCCACAAGTTTCTCTGCACTGATCCATCCATTTCTAAAGGCGATCTCCTCTAGGCAGGCAACTTTAAGACCTTGTCTCTTTTCAATTACCTCAACAAATGTGGATGCTTCGGAGAGAGAGTCATGAGTGCCAGTGTCTAACCAGGCAAATCCTCTGCCAAGAAGTTGAACTTTAAGTTCTTCGTCTTTCAAAAACATCTGATTTACAGTTGTGATTTCAAGTTCGCCTCTTGCCGAAGGTTTAATTGTTTTAGCTACATTAACTACTTTATTGGGGTAAAAATAGAGACCAACAACAGCATAGTTAGATTTTGGCTCTTTAGGTTTCTCTTCGATACTTAATACTTTTCCGTTGGCATCAAATTCAGCGACACCATATCTTTCTGGATCATTTACATAATAACCGAAAACTGTTGCCAACGCGTTTTGCTCAGCATCTTCGACCGCCTGCTTTAACATCGCAGTGAAAGATTGTCCATAAAAGATATTATCACCAAGAACAAGACAGGCAGAATCATTGCCAATAAACTTCTCTCCAATGATAAACGCTTGTGCCAGACCATCCGGAGAGGGTTGTTCTGCATATTCAAATTTAACTCCATAGTCACTACCGTCTCCAAGTAGTCTCTTAAAACCAGGAAGATCCTGAGGAGTTGAGATAATCAGAATCTCTCTTATTCCGGCAAGCATTAGAACCGAAACAGGATAATAAACCATTGGTTTGTCGTAGATCGGGAGCAGTTGTTTAGATACCCCTTTAGTAATTGGGTAAAGACGAGTTCCTGACCCGCCTGCCAGAACAATTCCTTTCATAGTTGCAGTCATTTATTACAAATATAGTAATAAATTCGTTACCAGAACAGTCTCTTTTTCTTAGATGGCTGCTCAATTACAGACTTTTGGAATATTGATGGGGAGAGACATCTTTGTGGACTCTCTTTCAGACAATTGTAAATAAAGCCCCAATCAGGAAGACCTCCAAAATTTCTATCATCGATGAACATATCTGCCATAAGTTTTCTAGGGTAGACAACTGTCGATTGGTCGGGGTGATTTTGATTTACTGCATAGAATTCTAAACCTCTGACTCTGCAAAACTCAACAGCTGCATCGAGAAGTTCGCCCTCTCTTACAGTCCATAGGATCAATGTGTGTTTTAGCTCCGATTGTATAAGTTTTAGAGTTTCAATAGCAAAAGGAATCTCCTCTCCAATCTCAGGATATTTGTGTCTTACTATCGTTCCGTCAAAATCAATTGCAATAACCATTAGATAAATATTTGTCTGCAAAGATATATAAATATACAATAAAATCAGGCTTTGGTGAAGTTTTCAACAATGCTTTCTAGTACATGAAAGTTGTGGTCGAGGTAACTTTGAGCTGCAGTTTCGAGGGCAACCATGTTCTTCTTTGAAGCATTATCCATCCTGGTGTCACAACCAGTAAGAAGAGGCTCAATCCTAAAATAACTATGGCTGTTATTCGAGAGTGCGAAAATTTGTCGAGTTTGATAATCAACTGTTTCCGATACCGAAGACATTAAAATATCGATGATTGGCACTAACCACCCAAGATATCCAAACCTCCTTGTCTGTTCGTAAAAATATGGCTTTTCAACTTTTCCTGTTCCTGCCGAAACCATCATCAGCTTTTCAAATGGTTCTTCGGGCCAAAGCTTCATCGACTCCACAATAGCGCACATCGAAGGGTTGTTTGCGTAAATGCCACCATCTACAAGATGGCGAGACGTATCGTCTTTTGCCTTAATATATGAAGGTGCGAAATAGGTTGGAGCTGCAGATGTGGAACGGGCAATGTCATACATCTTATAATCGGCCCCATCACCGTATTTGCCGCAGGAGTAGCGCGAAAAAAGCAGTGCCTTTCTGCTGCTCATATCGTAAGATGTTATCAGACAGTCTTTGAGAACTTCCGAAACATAAGTCTCTCCCATCAGCCTTTTAGCAAACTCGTATAGGACATTCTCATCATATCTGCTACGGAAAATGCCTCCTCCACTCTTTATGATTTGAAGAGGTGTCAGACGAAAGATCTTTGGGCCAAACTCTTTATAAAATTCAAAAACCTCCTGAGCAGTATATCTAGCCTTTGTCTTATCTTCTTTGTCGGGGAGAAGATAGAGAGAAGTGAGCAGACCTCCGGTTGATGTTCCAGCAAACAGGTCGAACCTATCTGTTAGTCTTAAATTGGTGTTGTTGTGTCTTAACTGGTCGAGGTTCTCTAACTCCGACAAAATTTTGGCAGGAATGATGCCTCTGATCCCACCGCCGTCAACTGATAAGATTTTTTTCAAAATATATCTATCTGATTATGAATAGCCAAATATAATCAAAATGGTTAGAGATAGAAAATGTTTCTAAAAAATCACTATTTTGCGAAATATTTGTTAATGAAAAAGTTTCAATCAGTCTAAAAATGGCTAAAATATTAGGAATATCATCGTTTTACCACGATTCAGCTGCGTCTGTAGTTGTTGATGGAGAGGTAATTGCAGCAGCGCAAGAGGAGAGATTCACCAGAATAAAGCATACTCCCGATTTTCCGGTAAATGCTGTAAAATATTGTCTCCAGGAGGCAGGTTTAACAATCGACGAATTAGATGCAGTTGTTTTCTATGACAAACCGCTTCTAAAATTCGAAAGATTGCTTGAAACTTACTATGCGTTTTCGCCAAAAGGTTTGGCATCATTTGTAAAGGCTATTCCTGTTTGGTTAAACGAAAAGATGTTTCTCAAGAAGTTGATTCTTGATGGCCTTAAAGAGGTCTCAAGTTATGATAGGTCAAAAATCAAATTTCTATTTCCGGAGCACCACCTCTCTCATGCAGCAAGTGCTTTTTTTGCATCTCCTTATCAAGAGGCTGCAATTTTGACAATTGACGGGGTAGGTGAGTGGTGCACAGCATCGATTGGTAAGGGATCTGGATCTGATATTGAGATTTTAAAAGAGTTACACTTTCCACACTCTGTGGGGCTTTTATATAGTGCATTTACCTATTTTTTAGGCTTTACTGTAAATTCGGGCGAATACAAATTGATGGGTCTTGCCCCTTATGGCAATCCAGATGCAAAGGAGACTGAAGAGTATGAGAGGTTGATTAAAAAGGAGATTGTAGATATTAAAAGTGATGGATCTGTGTGGTTGAATCAGAAGTATTTCAGATATGCTACAGGTCTGCGAATGATTAATGAAAAGCGTTGGAAAGCTCTGTTTGGATTTGGAACCAGAAAGCCCGAAGATGAATTGGTACAACATCACTGCAATTTAGCTCTTGCTATACAGAGGGTTACAGAGGAGATAGTGATTAAGATGGCAGAACATGCTGCTGAAATCACTGGATGCGAAAATCTTTGCTTAGCTGGTGGAGTTGCGCTAAACTGTGTTGCAAATGGAAAACTTTTAAAAAGAGAGGTATTTAAAAACATCTATATTCAGCCAGCAGCAGGCGATGCAGGAGGTGCATTAGGAGCAGCACTTGCCGCTGATTTTATCTATTTCAAGACACCAAGGGTTGCCACTGACAAAAGTGATCTGATGCGTGGATCTTATTTAGGTCCAGATTACTCCGAAAAGGAGATTGCATCGATGATTAAATCGGTTAAAGGAGTAGCTGTTAAATACCAGTTAAGAGACGAATTAAATGATTTTGTGGCAAAGAGGTTGGCTGCAGGTGATGTCGTTGGATGGTTTAATGGAAGGATGGAGTTTGGTCCAAGAGCGTTGGGGAGCAGAAGTATTCTTGGAGACGCAAGAAATCCTGAAATGCAGAAAAAATTGAACCTAAAAATAAAATATAGAGAGGGATTCAGACCTTTTGCACCATCTGTATTGGCAGAAGATTGTAATCAATATTTTGATCTCAACGCTGACTCTCCTTATATGCTTTTAGTCGCTCCTGTAAAAGAGGAGAGACGCACATTACTCCCCGAGAATTATGGATCTATGGGTCTTTGGGAGAGATTATATTACCTGCGCAGCGATATTCAGTCTGTAACACATCTCGATTTTTCTGCCCGTATTCAGACTGTACATAAAGAGACAAATCCACACTATTATTCACTTATAGAGGCGTTTAAAAAACTAACAGGCTATTCTCTTGTAGTAAACACAAGCTTTAATGTGAGAGGAGAACCGATTGTCTGCACACCATTCGATGCTTATCGTTGTTTTATGAGTACAGAGATGGATATATTAGTCGTTGATAACTTTGTATTCGTGAAAACTGAGCAGCCCGACTGGGAGAATAAAGATAAATGGACCGTGAAATTTAAAATGGACTAATACCAAAATGGGATATCTTAAATATTTTATCTTCAATTATGGATTTTTGGTTGCATTTCTTCTTGTAGCCATACTTCTCATAATTATTGGAATAAAGGCAAAAAAGAGTGTGATTAAACATATTTTATTCAACACTTCTGCCATCTTTATTGCAATTTGCTTATACGAAGGTTATCTGTTGATGACTGTCGAAAAGAAGGCTTTCTCTTACTTCGAAGGCTCTTTTACCCATACGCCAGAATATTGGAATGGTAATGGAGTTAGATGGTTTGGTCCTGCAAATGAAGAGTTTGTAATAAGTGTGAGGAAGATTTACGACTTTAATCATGAGTTGTATGATGTTCAATACACTGTCAAGGATGGTATTCGTAATACTCCTGGTTCAGTCGATACATCTAAATCTTTTGCTCTTTTTCTTGGGTGTTCATTCACATTCGGTGAGGGTTTAGAAGATAATCAAACAGTTCCTTACTATTTTAACCATTATTCAGATACTAAGTATTTGGTTCGTAATTATGGTTTTCATGGTTATGGTCCTCACCATGCACTGTTTATCACTGAGAATGAGATTCTAAAAGACACAGCCCTGCTCAAAGGAAAAAGTGAATCTATAGTCTTCTACTCTTTACTCCCCGACCATTATGGAAGGGCTGCAGGATATAAGAATTGGGATAAATATGGGCCCAAATATGTGATTGAGGGTGACTCTCTTCTATTCAAAGGCAAGTTTCATGAAAAATATGGGAAGCTAAAGGAGAATCTTTACAAAGTATGGGAAGGTACTCAATTATTCAAGCGACACTTTTCTCATAAAGAGATTAAAGAGGAGGATGTGTTAAGGGTTGTCATGATGCTAGCTAGAATGAGAGACGACTATCAACAAATTGGAGTTCCATTCTATGTTGTTTTAGATTACGATTCTTGCAATGGAAAGTATTCAGACTATTTAATTTCACTGTTAACCAAATATAATTTAAGCTACTTCAAAGTTTCTGATATGATACCCGATATTAAGTCGGGCTCAAGTAGGTACTTTATGGAGAATGATGGACATCCTGTTGCATTATATAATGAATTGGTAGGAAAATATTTAGCAGAAAAAATATCAAATTTAAAATCGAAAAATTAGTCAATATGGAATTTTTGAAAGATTTATGGAACTTTGTCAGAGAGAGAAAAAAATTCTGGCTAGCACCTGTGATCATTATTTTGTTAATCCTGGCACTCTTGATTGTCTTTGGAGGCGCAAGTGCTATTGCTCCTTTCATCTATACACTGTTCTAAAATAGAGAAATATGTCTAAACTTAAGTCAGACCCTTTTAAAACCGTATTAGTTATTGTTGCTGGATTTATCATTATCTATGCGATTTCTATCTATTACGCCAATGACTGGTCGTGGGCGCTATACATTGCAATAATAGTCTCAATTCTATCGATTGCCTCAAAAAAGATGGCTTTACTGATAGAAAAGGCATGGTTTCTACTGGCAAAACTTCTTTCCAAGATTATTCCTAATATAATTCTTGGATTGGTGTTTTACCTGTTTCTATTTCCAATTTCGCTACTTTCAAAACTTTTTGGGAATAAAGATTCGATGTCTCTAAAAAATCCAACGGGCTCTGTGTTCAAAGAGAGAAAATATCAATTCACGCCTGAGTCCTTCAAGAACCCTTGGTAGATATGAGCAAGAGTGCTGTTTCTAAAACTAATGTAGCTAGGTTACTTGATGCTGCGACGATTGATTATGAGTTAGTTGCTTACGAAGTCGATGAGTCAGATTTGAGTGCTGTACATGTTGCTGAGATGGTGGGTGAACCAGTGGAACAGGTCTTCAAGACACTTGTTTTGAAAGGTGATAAGAGTGGTCATTTTGTCTGTATCATTCCTGGTGATTGTGAGGTTAATTTGAAATTAGCAGCGAAAATATCTGGGAATAAATCTTGCGAACTAATTCCTATGAAGGAGTTACTCCCATTAACTGGCTACATCAGAGGAGCCTGTTCTCCTATTGGGATGAAGAGGACATTTCCTACTTTTATTCATGAGACGGTAATTCTTTACGACTACATTTACGTTAGTGCAGGACAACGTGGATTACAGCTTAAGATTAATCCAGATAAGCTGATAAATTACATCTCAGCCCAAATTGAGTGTCTGATATGAAAAAACCGGACCTTTCGGGTCCGGTAAAAAGCCTTTTTTTGAACAGAAGGGTTAGGGTTATTTGGAAAAGGGTTTTAATTTGCTGTTTTAGTTGCATCTACGAATACTCTAGTTGCAAGTTCCTTATCGAGAAGATAGATTGCTTGTCCATTTTCTCCAATCAGATTCAACTGATCGATTAAGGTCAGCGCATTTTGTTCCTCTTCAGCTTGTTCATTTATAAACCATTGTAACATATTTGCAGTTGCATGGTCTCTCTCTTCTACTGCTACTTCGTAGCATTTATGAATCATATCTGTAACAACACATTCGTGTTCATAAGTCTCAGTAAATGGTTCCTTGATTCCGTTCCACTCTGTTTTAACAGCGTCAATCGGCTCTAATTTAACAATTCCTCCTCTGGCTATGAGATAGTCATAAAGTTTTAGAGCATGAGAAGTCTCTTCTTGATACTGAACTCTCATCCAGTTTGCAAAACCTCTCAAACCTTTTGATTCATAGTAGGCAGACATTGCCAAATATAAATATGCAGACCAAAACTCAGCATTGATCTGTTTGTTGAGAATCTTCTCTACTTTTTCATTTAGTCTCATATGGCATCTTAATTTTAAAATATATAAACAAAATTACTAATTAAATAGTTGAAAAACAATCAAAAAATTATTAAATTATAGCGTATCTCCATCTCCTAATGGAGTGTATGGACCCTCTTTAACTTCGAAGATTACTGTCCCTTTTTCTAACACCTCTACCGTGTGAAACTGATTCGCTGGAATATTTATCCCATATTCTCCGTCACAGGGGTTCAATAACACCTTCTCTTTTAGTGTTTTATCATCATTGTATAGGAAAACCTTAATGGCTCCTCTTAGTACAATGTATGTCTCGTCAGTGTGGCGATGTCTGTGGATTGGTAGTTCAGTGCCAGGCTCTAAAGCATTCATCAGACGTTGAACTGGTGAATCAAGAGAATCATGCAGATTGAAATTCATTCTCAATCTTGGAGATGTTTTGGCCTTCTCAGTAATTGTGTCGAGAAGCGTATTATTTATTATGATCATTGTGTAAATTATTCAACAGTAACTGATTTTGCAAGATTTCTAGGTTGGTCAATATTGCACTCTCTTAGTTTTGCTACTTGATAAGCAAGCAGTTGAAGAGGGATGATATTTAGCGCTGAGGTAAAAATTGGATCTGTCTCAGGTATCTCAATTACATAGTCTGCCATCTTTGCAACATCTTTGTCACCGTGGCTAACCAATGCAATAACGTTTCCTCCTCTTGCCTTCACCTCTTGGATGTTCGAGACAATCTTCTCATAGGTTGCATCTTTTGGAGCGATAAACACTACAAACATCTTGTCGTCGATTAATGCTATTGGGCCATGTTTCATCTCTGCTGCTGGGTAACCCTCTGCATGGATGTAGGTTATCTCTTTCAGTTTAAGTGCGCCTTCGAGGGCTATTGGGTAGTTTAGACCTCTTCCCAGATATATCATGCTAGAAGATTTGTAGCATGCTGCTGCAATCAACTCGGCAACTGTAAATGAGTTTTTAAGTGTAATCTCAATTTTTTCTGGTAATTCGTCAAGTTGACGGAGATAGTTTTTATATTGCTCAAAATCTAAAGTTCCACGCTCTTTTGCAATTAGTAGAGCCATCATGTAGATGATTGCAAGTTGTCCTGTAAATGCCTTGGTACTAGCTACTCCAATTTCAACACCAACGTGAGTATAGACTCCAGCATCGGTCAGACGAGCGATAGAAGACCCAACTACATTGCAAATCCCAAGTACTTTTGCCCCTTTCTTTTTTGCCTTCTCTAGTGCGACGATGGTATCAGCTGTCTCCCCAGATTGAGAGATTCCCAGCACTACAGTTTTCTCTGTAATTACAACTTTGCGATAGCGGAATTCTGATGCAAAGTCAACATCGGTTGGTATGTTGCAAAGATCTTCGAAAAGATATTTGGCAACTAATCCTGCGTGATATGAGGTTCCACATGCTATGATTAATAGCCGTTTTGCATCCTTTATCTCATCGATATAGTCCCTTATTCCTCCTAAATTTATAATGGATTCATCTGCTCTTAGCCTTCCACGTAAACAGTCGCGGAATGTTCTCGGTTGCTCCATTATCTCTTTGAGCATATAGTGCTCGAAACCGCTCTTCTCTATACTTGCAAGTTCAAAGTCTAACTCTTTAATATATGGTTGGATTACGTTATTCTCTAAGTCTATGATTTTGTAGTCTTTACCCTTGATGATAAGCATTTCGTTGTCTTTCGGATAGATTACTTTCTGGGTGTACTCTACGATTGGAGTAACGTCTGACGCAAGAATAAACTCTCCCTCTCCAATTCCTAAGGCTAATGGACTTCCTCTGCGGGCTGCAATCAGCAGGTCTGGCTCTTCGGAGGTTACAACGCAGATTGCAAAAGCACCAACGACTCTTGTCAAAGCAACTCTTACAGCCTCTGTTAATGAGCACTTAAGCTCATTTTTGATATCTTCGATGAAATGTACTAACACTTCGGTGTCGGTCTCGCTCTTAAAAATGTGACCTTTATTTATAAGTGTCGATTTAAGAGTGATATAGTTTTCAATGATTCCATTATGGACTAAAGCAATCTTGCCGTCTCCCGATGTATGTGGATGAGAGTTTTGATCGCTTGGTACTCCATGAGTAGCCCATCGAGTATGGCCGATTCCGAGGTTTCCGTTGAGGTTAGAATTGGACGCATACTCCTCAAGGTTTATAACTTTTCCCTTCTTTTTTATGATTTGTAATCCACCATTGACCAGTGCAATCCCCGCACTGTCGTACCCTCTGTACTCTAATCTTTTAAGACCTTTTATAATTATAGGATAAGCCTGTTCTGGCCCAATGTAAGCAACAATTCCGCACATTATTTTATTAATTTAGAATGTTAATGATAATACTAAAGTAATAAAATATTTTGGTTGTTAATTAGAATTTTTCGAACAGCTAATCAAAATTACCCATTGGCTTGCCAATATTATATGTCAATGTAAGTGTGAAATAGCGCTTCATAACATAGTTTTCAGAGTCCTCTATAAAGTTCTCAGAAATAATTCTATTGATGCCTTTGTTTTGGTTTAACAAGTCAGTTACACCGACTTGGCAACTTAATTTATTCTTGAAGAATTTTTGATTTAGACTTAGATTTATAAGTGTTCTTGTTTTATCTTGTTCGCTGTTGTATCCCTTACCTTTACTGACTCCTCCTGTAAGGACTGCTGAGAGCCCTTTTTCTGTGCTGTATACTGCCAATGTTGAAAAAGAAAAATCCCATGTTTCTGGATTTTTTCGCCCCTCAACGCTATAGAGTGTGTTATTGTAGCCTGCTCTGAAGTTTGAATAGATATCGAATCCTTTGAATCTTCCACTAATACTCAAGGTGTTATTTAATCTAATGTTATTATTAAAAATTTTAGAAATATTTATGAAGTCGTTAATTCCAATTTTTGAAGGATCTGCCTCAGCTTCGGGTTTGATTTGTGCTGTATAACTAGCGCTATTATTGACAGACAGTCTGAAATTATATCCAAAATTAACCTTCTTTTTAAATGCTGCAATGTTTAAGCTAGTCATTACCGATCCGCTGTAAGTTCCATTGGCATTGATTGGCGCAGAATATTGAACACCACCTTTTCCATATGCATTTACATTGGTAATTCCATTCATTAAATAGCTACAGCTTAAATTTGTCATAAGTGAAATTGTCTTTTTAGCAAAATTCCCTCTGAACTGGATATCTGCTTTATTCATAAATGAGGAGATCAAGCCTGGATTTCCTGTAACAATGTATAGTGGATTTGTAATGTTTGGAAGAGGTTGAAGTTGTGTTGCCGAAGGTTGAGATGTTGAGCCTGAATAGGAGAGTGTCAGAAAATGGTTTTTGCTTCCCGTATATTCGTATCTGATAGTAGGATAGTAGTTTACTGTACTGTTAGAGATCTTGTTGCCATTGTTCTCTGTTTTTATGTAAGATGGCGATGCACCAAATCCGGCGCTAACTGATCCCTTTTTAAAATCTTTTTTAAGAATTATCCCAATATTTTGGTAGATATTTAGGTAGTCATACAAGCTGCTATACTTTTTATCTACGATATCATAATTTTTTGTGATGGGATTCCAGTCGAAAGATGCTTTATCGGAGTGGTTTCTGTTAATGCCAAAATTATATGACAGATTCAAAAACAGTGTTTTTGTCAGTGGCTCGTTATACCCGATGTTTCCCGAGATAGAACCATTGTAACCCTCTCCAATACTCTTTTTCCTAATGGTATCGGTTGTAGAGGTATTATTGGAATATTTTGTTGTATACGAGTTATTAAAACCTGTCGAACTATTGTCTCCAATTCTTGCTTGTGCTCCAAACGACAAAACTCTTCCCTTTTTCTTCATCTTTAAGAATTCGCTGAAATTGATAGAGAGACTCTTATCCTTATTTATTGAACTGTTATTAGATTGTCCTTCGTTAATTCTAGTGCCATGCACTCCATCTGTCCTATATTCTGAAGTGCTAGATGAGTTGGTTTCACCTATTTTGCCAGATATTTTTGCCGTAATATTATGCTTTGAAGTACTTTTAGTCAGAATCCCTGCGTTAAAATTATTGCTTTGAGTGCGTCTGTCCGAAGTGCTTTTATTGTTGTATATAAATGAGCTGTCTGTTAGAAAGGTCTGCCTTCTTCTTGAGTTGAAGCTAGGATTCATATCGATATTGGTTTGGAAAGATCCGTTTAGTGTGTATGGTGAGTTTTTGATCTCTGTGGCACCTTCAGCTCCAACGTTGATTGTCTCCATTAATCCACCAACTCCACCTCCAACAACAGTCATCGGGATATCATCTCCACCAAAACCTCCGAATGCACCCATAACATTTTTAAAATTGTAAGCAGCAACGCCAAACCTGCTCGTCTCATTCAATTTTGAAAGAAAAATACTTGCTGCGTGTTTGTCCTCCGTTCCTATAGTTGCCGACACTGCCCCAAAGAGCATCTTTTTAAACTCCTTTTTTACTGAAAGATCCAGTACATTTTCACTATTTCCGTCATCTACACCAGTAGCTTGAGCCAATTCACTCTTTTTATCATAAACTTTCAACTTGTCGATTGCTTTTGCTGGAAGATTTTTTTGAAGTAACTTCGGATTATTGGTCATAAACTCCTTTCCATCAACAAGAATCTTGTTTATCTCCTTTCCATTATATGTCATTTTCCCCTCTTTGTCGATAACTAAACCAGGGATTTTGAAAAGTAATTGTTCTAAAACATCACCATCTTTAACCGAAAATGCAGCGGTATTAAACTCAATCGTATCTTTTTTGATCGTTATTGCTTGAGCGATTGCCGTTACTGTAACAGCATCCATTCTTTTTGCATTCTCCTTGATTTTAAGCTCTCCAATATCGTAGACTTTACCTTTTACATGAATGTTTTTCACTACAGGGAAATAGTTCATGTGATAAATTTTTAGTTGATAATTTCCAGGTTTGATGTTGTTTAAAATAGCCCTTCCCGATGAATCTGTATCTGAATATTTCACAGTAGAGTTAGCTGGAGTTTCATAAAGAGAGACAGAGACAAATTCCACCCCTTTTCCAGAGAGAGAGTCTACTACTTTTACTTTTACGCTAGATTGGGCCTCTGCTGTGTTAGAGGTTAAGATGCAAAAAGCTACTATGCACAAAATGAGTTTTGCATAAAAAAAGGAAAGTGTCTTCATAGAGATAAGTGTTGATAAACACCACGCTACAAAAACACTGCCATAAAGATATTAGGAATCAGGTATTTAGACCTGCTATATTAGTTTTTTAATATTTTGAGCCTCTAATTTACTGCAAATTAGTAAATTGTCATTTGTATCCACTACTACAAAATCGGTTACTCCAAGGAGAGAAATCTTACGAGTTCCGCTACCAATAACGATATTACCGCTACTAGATACTTCATTTACATTTGCATTGCGGATTACACTGCCTTTATCATTTTTTTGGAAAACGTCTGCTAATGCAGGATAACTGCCTATATCGTTCCACCCAAAATCAACAGGTATTACCATTGTGTTGTCGTACTTCTCCATTATCCCAAAGTCAACAGAGATCTTCTCGAATCCAGCAAAGAGATTTTTTAATTCGCTATTATCGGGATTTCTCATCTCTTTACCAAGTTTTGCTATTGATTCAAGGATCTTGAAGTGTCCTGGAAGATATTTTTTAAATGCATCTATTATAACAGAAGATTTGAAGATAAACATTCCACTATTCCAAAGATGGCGGCCACCGCTAACATACTCTTTAGCAATATCAAGAGCTGGTTTTTCACAAAATCTTACAACTTTGGCTGGCTCTCCAACGTAACACTCATTTGTCTCCAAATAACCATAACCTGTCTCAGGGTAGGTTGGTTTGATTCCAAGAGTTACAATTGCATTCTGATTCTCTGCTGTTTCAACTGCTGTTTTTACCCTTTTGATAAAGTTGTCTTCGTTTTTAATCAGATGATCCGACGCTAATACAACAATAGTGCTGTTAGGATAGATGCTCTCAATTACAGTAGTGCCAAAGCCTATTGCCGCTGCTGTATCTTTAAAAGCAGGTTCGATAATGATGTTACCTACGGGTAAGTCTGGAAGTTCCTCTTTAACAGCTGGAGCTTGAATAGAATTAGTCGCTATGAAAACTCTTGAGATGTCAGTTAAAGGTAAGACTCTGTCAACTGTCATTCTGATTAGACTCCTCTCAGAATCGATTAATTTAAGGAGTTGTTTTGGTTTTTCTTTTGTAGAGAGCGGCCAGAATCTTTCGCCCGAACCACCCGCCATGATTAAAACTGCTATGCTCATCTTTTTTTAACAAAGATAAATTATTAAATTTGGCAAAACAATTTTGTTTATGGAATTCATTGACCTTCTAAGATTAACATTCAGACCAATCTTCTTTTTCACAATGGTTGTCGGTTTGATTTTTCTGATAAGGCACAAACAGCGCGACAAACTTCATAACAATCTAATCTTTATAATTCACTCATGGATTATATGTGAGATTTTTGTCTTTATATCAAATGACTCTATACATACAGGCCCAGGTGTTATTTTACCTTTCAATTATCTAATTGCCGGAACAATCCTGACAATATCAACATTGACTTATCCAATTTTGGCTTTGAAGCCGCATTGGCTGAAGGGTAAAAATATGATCTTCTATATTACACCACCAGCATTGTTAATTTTTATTTTTATACTTCATTATGCTATAACAGGCAAAGGGACTGAACCTTATTATAGTTTTAACGATGTTTTTAATGCTAGATATAATCTTGGTCTTTATATAAGAATCTCTTTCTTGTTGTTGAGTCTTGCATATATTTTTAAGACAATCTCAATGGTTCTGCACATGCTTCCTATTTACAACAAATTTATAATGGAAAATTTTGCAGACGACATTAGATATAACCTTAAATGGCTAAAGAAAATTGCATTTTTCATGGTAGGGATGACATTAGTTTTTTCTTTGGTTATGTTTGTTAATACTAATGTAGTAAGAGCGTTATATTTTTTAGTTGTGATTTCACTTTGGATCTATCTTTTAGAGAATGCTATACTTCATAAGGCTTTTACTAAAATGGAGATGATAGAGAAGAGACCAGCTACGAACGAAAAGGAGGATCAAGAGTACTATAAAGCAGGTGCAGCTATTCATAAATGGATGATGGAGAGTCGGATTCACTTAGGAATTGGATTTACATTGCAAGATGTTATTAATTATACTGGATACAATAGACGGAAGTTAACTAAGATTTTTGCAATCTATTTTGGAGACACTTTTTTAACAACTATACAAAAATTAAGAATAGAGGAGTCTAAAACATTAATGAGGTTATACCCCGATTTGTCTTTTAAGGAGATCTCTTCAAGGGTAGGTTTCAATTCGCCCGCCTCTTTTACGCGTTCATTTACTCAAATCACTGGGACATCTCCTTCAAAATATCGCTCAGAAAAATAGATGCTATAAATCAGTATTTTGACGCTAAATGCAAAGAAAATTTTCATCTTTGATAATGGTCGGTGCATTCAATGCAAAGTGTTTTTTCGTAGATGTTAACAAAAAAATAGACTTTTTTTCTTTTTTTAAGATTCTAATAGATACTTTTGCTTGTGATAATTTGAATGACAAGGCTAAGGTCATATTGTGAAGAAGGGTAGTTGTGCAGGTTAAGTACACCAAAGAGATAAGGGTTAGTATTTATTGTATTGTATTGTATTGTAATCTTATTGGTCAGGTAAACTTACTCTTTGGTAGTACTTGAGTTAAAAATTGAGATTGTCTTTTTTAAGGCAATCTCTTTTTAATTTTCTAAATTTGGAAAAACATATCTAGTTATGAATCTTTTTTCCAGTCTTGTTATACTTACATCAATCATCTTTAACCTCTCTAGTGGATGGGAGTTTTATAAAAGTACAGATAGTAAAAGATACAAAGCCAAAGTTCCTGGGGTTGTTCAAACCGATCTTCTTTTAAATAAAATAATTGAAAATCCATTCATTAACCAAAATGAAAAGAGTGTTCAATGGATTGATAAATCTGATTGGATTTATGAAAATAGATTCTTCGTTTCGGACTCATTATTGGATAAAGATATTGTTGAAATAGTATTTGAGGGTTTAGACACATATGCAGATGTGTTTTTGAATGAGACAAAAATTATAGAAGCTAACAATATGTTTCGAACATGGAGAGAAGACATTAAAAAACATCTTAAAAGAGGAGATAATATTTTAAAAGTATATTTTCACTCTCCTGCAAAAATTGATGTTCCAAAATTTGATGCTTTGAACTATGAATATTTTGCTTCAAATGACCAGTCCGAAAATGGTGGTCTGGAGAATAAAAAAATCAGTGTTTTTGCTAGAAAAGCTGGATATCATTATGGTTGGGATTGGGGGCCAAGATTGGTAACTATGGGACTTTGGCGACCAGTATATATTGAAGGACACGATAATGCTGTAATTAGAGATCTATACATTCATCAAGACTCAGTTTCTGTTAATTCTGCATATTTAACTGCAATAACAGAAATTTTTGCGAAATCAACACTCGAAGGGATAAGAGTTAAATTATCTACTGAGAACATAACTATTGATACTATTGTAAATATTAGGAAAGGATTAAATAAGTTCAACCTTTCGTTTAAGATAGACTCTCCAAAATTATGGTGGAGCAATGGAATAGGCAAACAAAATCTTTATCTTTTCAGAGCGGAAATATATTCTCACAATAAACTACTCGATTTTATCGAACAGAAGAATGGACTTCGAAGTTTAAAACTTATTAGAACGTCAGATAAAGATGGAGAGACATTCTATTTTGAATTGAACGGGATACCAGTTTTTTGCAAAGGGGCTAACTATATACCACAACATAGTTTTTTGCCAAGTGTAACTAAAGCAGATTACCGTAGATTAATTACTGATGCTGCTAAAGCAAATATGAATATGCTACGAGTTTGGGGAGGCGGAGTATATGAAGATGACTATTTCTATGATCTTTGTGATAGCTTAGGAATTATGGTATGGCAAGATTTCATGTTTGCATGTAGCATGTATCCTGCAGATTCAGAATTTTTGGAAAATGTAGAGAAGGAAGCTGTTGAGAATATTATTAGATTAAGGCATCACCCTTCAATCGCATTATGGTGTGGTAACAATGAGTGTTATGATGCATGGTTGGGGTGGGGTTGGAAAAAGCAGATGTTAGCAAAAGATACCTCAATCGCTAACAAAATGGAGACAGAATATTATGAATTGTTTCATAAACTTCTTCCCAAATGTGTCTCAAACTATGCCCCAAATACTCCATATTGGCCATCATCTCCTTATTCTGTGTATGGCGAACGAAGTAAACAAAACATTGGAGATAGACATTACTGGGAGGTATGGCACGGCAAGAAACCTGTCAAACAGTATAATATTGAACGTTCTCGATTCTTTAGCGAATATGGAATGCAATCATTTCCAGAGATGAAAACGATAAAAGAATTTGTGACCGATTCAACACAATTTTCAATTGATTCTCCAGTTATTATGTCGCATCAAAGGGGAGGAACTTTTGCAAACTCTCTTATTGATAGATATATCACTGATGACTATGGAGCATCCAAGAACTTTCAATCTTTCTTGTATTTAAACCAATTAATGCAAGCAGATGCAATTCAAACAGCTATTGAAGCACATAGGCGAGATATGCCCTATTGTATGGGAACACTATATTGGCAATTAAATGATTGTTGGCCAGGAGCATCGTGGTCTTCAATTGATTTTTTTGGAAGATGGAAGGCTCTGCATTATGCAGTTAAAAGGTCATTTGCCGACCTTTTAATCTCCTTTAAAGAGACAACAGACTCAACATACATTTATATTGTCTCAGATCGAGCCAATACTTCCAAAAATAGTGACTCAAATCTGACCAGTACTTCCAAAAGTAGTGATTCAAATCTAACCAATACTTCCAAAAATAGTGATTCAAATCTGACCAATACATCTGAAGGTGTACTATCTATTCAGATTATTTCACTTTCGGGTAAAATTCTATTCGAAAAGCAGTTAAAAATTCTTGTGGAAGAAAACAGTTCGAGGCCCTATTTTAAAATTGACAAAACTACGATTACCAAATTTGCCCCGCTTACCGATCTGATTATTACATCAAGTTTTACGCAAAATAATGGTAATGTGGTTGAAAACAGATATTTCTACACTTCAACTAAGATGTTGAATTTAACTAAGCCAAAGATAGCAATGGTTGTCAATAAGATAGATGGAGGATATGAACTGACCCTAAAATCTGATGTTTTTGCAAGAGCAGTAAGACTCTCTTTAGGCGTAGAGAGTGTAAGCTTTGATGACAACTATTTTGATTTAATGCCACAAAAATCTAAAACAGTTAAAATTTTTACAAATTCAAAAATTGACCATCTAATTAAAAAGATCAAAGTTGAATCTTTCTATGATTTTAAGCATTTATAATATTATTTAAACAGAAAATATGAAAATACGCTCCGTAATTTTAGTTGCAGTAACAGCAACTTTCCTTTTATCATCTGCATCTTTTAATGAAATTAACGCTCAACAGAAGACCACGACCTTTAAACTTGGGTTTTCAGAAAAGTTTTATGATGATCTCGATCTTGCAAATAGATTCCCAAGTGAAATTGAGGTAATTAAGCAAAAACAGAACGACAAAGCAAAGATTGCAAACCTCGATATCCTATTCGTAGGTAGCTCTTCTATAAGAGGTTGGAGAAGTGTTTATGAAGATATGTCTCCTTTGAAGGTTATCAATAATGGGTTTGGAGGTGCAACTATCAGAGATATCCTATACCATTATGATATTGTTGTAAAACCATTTAAAGCAAAGAAAATTGTTCTTTATGTAGAAAACGATATTAGCATTAATGCAAAGATTGAGTTGTATGAGTTGTTTGATCTGTTTAGAGTTTTTGCCAACAAGGTTAAAAGCGATTTTCCAGATTCAAAACTCTATTTTGTGTCATTTAAACCATCGCCAGCGAGAAAGAATATAGAGTATAAACAAGTTATAATCAATGAACTGCTAAAAGGATATGCGCGAAAGAAAGCAAATATCGAATACATAGATATTGCTTCACCAATGAAAGCTTCTTACGGAACCGATACAACTCTATTCCTGAACGATAAACTACATATGAACAGAAAAGGGTATGAGATTTGGATTAAGGTTATAAAACCAGAATTATTAAAATAAAAAAGCTGACTAAAAAGAGTGAAATGAACCACAAAAGATAGACATCAACATTTGGGGCCCATATCTAACTAATTATGTTTCTCTTATACTTATTCAAATTGATTTACAAAATCCCAATTTAAAGCAAAAATCAGCTCATACTACTCCTATATTTATACAAATTGAGTACAGCCCTAAAATAAGTTACGAATACTAATCTATATAGGTTATAAGACAGTAGTCAATGATTATAAAAAAGAGTATTGTGAATAAGAATTATAGGACAAAAGTCATGCGTATTTAAATTGTATTATGAATAAGAACTGTGCAAAAAAATTGTGAATGAGAATTATGCATAAGAATTGTTTATGAGAATTGTGAATAAGAATTGTGAATAAGAATTGTGAATAAGAATTGTGAATAAGAATTGTTTATGAGAATTGTGAATAAGAATTGTGAATAAGAATTGTTTATGAGAATTGTTTATGAGAATTGTGAATAAGAATTGTGAATAAGAATTATAAGATAATTGGGACTGTGCATTGAAAAAGAACTATGAGCTTATTTAAAGAGGTAATATGAAACAGAAAAGACTATAATATTTTAATACTTGATATAGAGAGTGTTATGCAATTTCCTGCAGATCCCCCCGATCTGCCAGAATAAAGTATAACTATTTAATAATGTGTATTATAACACTTTTTAATCTTATATATTGGAATCTTTAAAAACGCTAATAATTTATAATATAGATACATAGAAATTATTCTGGCAGATTGGGGGGATCTGCAGGAAATCGCAAAACGCGTTGTATATGAGATATATAGCCTCTATTTGAAAACTTAGCTTAAAACTTAGATTAAACTTCAAACTAAGATTCAATTTCAAACTAAGATACCTCGAATACAAATTTATGTGATGTTCCGGACAGGGCGAAGCGCAGCTGAGCTCATAACTTGCGATGCACCATATTAGCGAAGCGAAGCTGAGTTCTTAAATTGCGAAGCACCATTTTCCGCGAAGCGAAGCTGAGTTCTTAACTTGCGAAGCACCATTTTCCGCGAAGCAAGGCTGAACTCATAACTTGCACAGCACCGTTATAATCAAGAGGTTATGCCTGAATTAAGCCCAATATAATATATGTATCTTCTGAACAAGTTATTACAATTTATGTCTAAAATATCGTAAGAGCTATACTGTTGATTATTTGAGCGTTTGCAAATACATGCATACCAGGGGGTGTCTGCCAGACTAATTTAGAACGCATTGATTATCAAGTGCAATTTTTTTAAGATCGAAATTTTTAAGTTAGTTTCAAAAACTTAGATGACTGTATGTGAGACGATT
>JASDTB010000093.1:0-8998 GCA_041441455.1 Bacteroidales bacterium | reverse complement strand
CAAGTTATACTTTATTCTGGCAGATTGGGGTAATCTGCAGGAAATCGCATATCTACCTGTTTATGTGTAACTTACCCGTCTTTTAAAAAAGGTCATCAAAAGCGAGGCATAGCCGAGCTTATTAACTTGCGAAGCTCCTTCTAAAAGCGAAGCATAGCTGAGCATATTAACTTACAAAGCACCTTCTAAAAGCGAGGCATAGCCGAGCTTATTAACTTGCGAAGCTCCTTCTAAAAGCGAGGCTTAGCTGAGCATATTAACTTGCGAAGCTAAATATGGAGTGGTGAGATAGTGGATAACTTTTTATGAGCGCATAAATGCAGAACAAACCTTATTGTGATTTAGTGTTTAGTCCTGTAGATTTGCAAGTGCTTATGATCTATTTAGGTTGGCATTTAGGCTATTATATTTGCGAGTGCCTATGATCTATGTAGTTTGGTGTTTAGTCCAGTAGGTTAGCGTGTGCGTTTAAACCATGTGATTTGGCGTTTGGCGTATCGGCGGGTGTTGCGTTTGATGAGATCAATTGCCTCTTCTAAAGAGGTTTTGCCATCGAAGTAGTCGAACAGCTCTTTGTAGCCAACGGTCTTGAGTGCAGGGAGGTCCTTGAATTTATGAAGCTCTTTTGCCTCATCTATCAAACCAGACTCTATCATTTTATCTACTCTTAGATTTATTCTGTCGTATAACTCTTCTCTTGGTCGTTCAATAATTGTTCTTTCAATCGTGAAGTTCCTTTGTTTAGATGATGAACTTTTAAATGAAGAGAATTTTTTGCCAGTTTGAAGACAGACCTCTAACGCTCTGACGATTCGTTGAGGGTTTTTCTTGTCTATCGTTTCATAACTCTCAGGGTCCAAAAGGCGTAACTCATTGCGAAGAGATTCTATACCCTCAGCGGAAAGTCTTTGCATTAAATTATCACGCAAAATCATATCTGAATCAGGAAAGTCGTCTATTCCATAACAAAGAGCGTCTACATAGAGTCCACTTCCTCCAACCACAATTAGAGTATCGTGCGTCAGAAAAAGGTTGTTGATTAATTCTAAAGCCTCAAGCTCATATTTTCCAGCAGTATAGAAATCAAAAATTGAGTGAGAAAAAATAAAATAGTGTTTAATTTTAGCTAATTGCTCCTCTGATGGAGGCGCTGTCCCAATTTTTAACTCCTTATATATTTGGCGAGAGTCGCATGAGATGATCGGAGAGTTATATTGGTTGGCAAGTTCAATGCTGTAATCAGTCTTTCCTGACGCTGTAGGACCTACGATTACTTTAAGGGTTTTGCCTGGTTGTTCAATCTTCATAATAAGAATCCGATCTTATGTTGTTTAGCACAGCATCTAATTATTGGATTTTAACAATAATCGCTTGCTTGAAATAAAAAAGGAGGTTACTCCTCCCCTTCTGGAAGTTCGTCGTTTGAGAACATACTATCGTTATCGCCCATCTCAACAGCGAGATTATCAAAATCATCGTAGTTATCAGAAAATTGATCTGGATTTTTACCTCGCTCCATTACTAGCCTTGGATAAGAACGGCGCGGCGATTCCTCTTCCTCAGCCTGAAACTCCAAAAGAATAGATCTGTCTTTGAAAAGATCATAAACATAAAAAAGAGAGTTCTCCCCTTTACGAACAACATCTTCCACCTTTACTGAATCGAGCGTTCCATCTCCAATATCAAACAACCCATACTCACTCTTAATCTTTCCCCCATTGATCGCCCCTCTGAACATGACCATCTGATCCGGTGCAAAGCTCAAATCATTCTGTAAAAACAGATGAAACGAGTAGAGAGAAGAGTTTCCTTTTACCTCATACTCTCTGACAAAAATCTTATTACCGGGAATTGTTGCTCTAAATCTGTAAACCATTTTTCTCTAAATAATCTTTCCGCGAAGATAAGAAATTAATCTTTTATTTTATAATTGAAGCAGAGTCATCACAGTATCAATACCATCTGGATAATCCCAAAGCTCTGGAGATTGACACTCACCTAACCTCACACTCCCAAACCGTTCACCTTTTGAAGCAACAGCTTGAATTTGACTCAACTTAGAATTAATATAATCCCCATATCCGTCAGGATTACATCGGATAATATTGACACATCCAATCGGTGGAGGCAAAACATCAAATTCAGATAGTATAAAAACTCCACTGTCAATAAACCAAGATTTTTTCATCATGAGTACCGCCTTATTATATCTTCTAGAATCAGAAAAATCCTTATTTTGAAGAAGTTCTGACTTATCTGCCAAACTGATACATAATTCTTTAAAATCGTAGTTATGAGGAACCAATAAAGTACTTATACTTCTGCATCCCATTCCAAAATAGAGGGAAATATCATCAGAGAGACGTTTTAGATCATCTAAAGTCTCGCCCCCATCTAAAAGAGCGACACTAAATCTAGAACCACGCAAAATAGAAGGCACCTCTGGAAACCTATCATTGACCATCTTCATTGTAGAAGAGTTCCCAGAAGCGATAATAAAGGTTGGCGAGTTTGGTAATGACTCAACAAATGAGACCTTATCGCTCCAAAACTGATTAATCTCACAAAGAAAATTATGGATCAAAGGGAGCAGATATTTATCTCTAGAAGAGAGCTTTATCTCTGCTTTCATCCCCGCTGCCAAAACTGATATATAGTCGTGAAAAACAACAAGTGGCAAATTACCAGCACCAATAACTGATACACATCGGTCAAATGAATAATTAACAGAATCGTATCTAGCAAGCCACTGAATAAGTTTCTCTTCACAAAGAAATTTAGCAGCAATGTTTTTTATTGCAGACAATTGCATCTGCTCAAAAAAGAAATCATTTGCTTGTCTAGTCTCCCTAATCGCCTCAATCAAAACCAGATGATTCCCCTCAGACTCACAAAAGTCATTTAAAATAACACCTAGTTTAGTAAAATCTTTGATAAATTCCTCTCTGTTCATTTTGCAAAATTAGCAAAAAGAAGGTATTTTTACCAAAAGGTTTCTAAACTCCGATGACAGACACAACATCCTCTGATTCATACAATTCGATAGCAGAGCCCTCCCGTGGGATCTACAGAGATAGTGGAAGCAAGTTTATTGCTCTGGCATATCCAGTTTCGGATGAAAATCAGATTCGCGAAATAATCTCGGAGGTAAAAAAAGAGTATTTCGATGCAAGACACCACTGTTTTGCATATCGCCTTGGAGTAAATGGAGAAAACTGGAGAGCAAATGACGACGGAGAGCCTTCGTCTACCGCAGGCAGACCAATTCTCGGACAACTTCTTTCAAACGAACTAAGCGACATCCTTGTTATTGTCGTGCGATACTTTGGAGGCACAAAATTAGGTGTGCCCGGACTGATAAAAGCCTATAAAAGTGCAACTGCCGATGCATTAGCCAATTCTAAGATTATTGAAAAAAAGGCTATGACCCATTTCAATGTCAGGTTTGGATATATGCAAATGAATAGCGTGATGAAGGTTATTAAAGACTTCTCTCCTACTGTTAAACAGCAAATATTTGATAATCTATGCTCTATTGAAATGGAGATTAGAAAAGGGGAGCTTGATAAAATTCGAGACGCTTTTGAGAAAATTGAAGGTACTGAATTCATAATAGATAAATAAAATCATATGCCTAAAAGCTTAATTTCTATCCATGATTTTTCCAGGGATGAGATTCTTCACATACTGGATCTTGCGGAAAAATTCGAAAAAAACCCTTTTCAACCAGTCTTAAAGGGAAAGATTGTCGCCTGTATTTTCTTTGAACCATCAACTAGAACGCGACTAAGTTTCGAAACTGCAGCAAATCGACTAGGCACTAGAATCATAGGATTCTCCGATGCAGGAAACACTAGCGTAAGTAAAGGAGAGACACTGAAAGATACAATTAAAATGGTATCAAATTACGCAGACTTAATCGTGATGCGCCACCCATTGGAAGGCAGTGCAAGATACGCATCAGAGGTTTCATCTGTTCCAGTTATCAATGCGGGAGATGGAGCGAACCAGCACCCTTCGCAGACTCTATTAGATCTCTATTCGATTAGAAAGACGCAAGGACGCCTAGACAATCTAAATATAAACATGGTTGGAGATTTAAAATATGGAAGGACAGTACACTCATTACTTCAAGCAATGTCGCATTTCAATCCAAACTTCGTATTCACATCGCCAGAAGAGCTAAAAATGCCGCAAGAGTATAAATCATATCTCAATAAACTTTCAATCCCATACAAAGAGACAAAAGAGTTGAAAGACTGCATTAAAGAGTCCGACATTCTCTACATGACGAGAGTTCAACAAGAGAGATTTACTGATGCGATCGAATACGAAAGGGTCAAAAATTGCTATAGTTTAAATGCTGCTATGTTAGATGGCTGCAAAGAAAACATGAGAATTCTTCATCCACTTCCAAGAGTTAATGAGATTGCAACAGATGTTGACGAAAGTCGCCACGCATATTATTTTGAACAAGCCGGCAACGGAGTTTTCACAAGAATGGCAATTATCGCCTATTTATTGGGTCAGTAACAAATTATAAGTTTATGGAAAAACAACTAAAAGTCAGTGCAATTAAAAATGGTACAGTACTAGACCATATTCCTGCAGACCAGTTATTCAAGGTTATTGATATCTTAGGATTGAACAATAGTGAAAATCAGATGACATTTGGAACAAACCTTGAAAGTAAACTATTAGGCAAAAAAGCTATTATTAAAGTTTCAGAAAAGTTCTTCGAACCCTCAGAAATCAATAAGATAGCACTAATTGCCCCTGATGCAAAGATCAATATCATACATGACTTCGAAGTAGTAGAGAAACGTGTATTAACAATACCTAACGAGATCAATGGAATAGTTAAATGCATGAATCCCATGTGCATAACCAATCATCAAGCGGTGGAAACCAAGTTTACAACTATTTCAGACAAACCTGATTTTCAGCTTCTGTGCAGATACTGCGAAAAGACGACTGATCGAAAAAACTTAAAAATCATAAGCAATTTATAACCGGAGTCTAATGATTAATTAATATTTGGCCATTTATTCTTTGGATTTAATATTTTTTAATCTACCTTTGAACCATGATTATTAATATAAAGTAAGTATACAATGAAAATCGCACACAACTTCAACGCCGGACCATGTGTCCTTCCTAAACAGGCTCTGGAAGCCGCTAAACAGGCCCTAACCGATTTCAAAGGAACAGGAATGTCTGTAATCGAGCTATCACACCGTTCAAAAGAGTGGGAAGCTACAATGGAAGAGTGCCGCGCTCTTTGGAAAGAGATTCTTAACATCCCAGAAGGATACAAAGTTCTTTTCCTTGGTGGTGGCGCAAGCATGCAATTTTTGTATGTTGCAATGAATCTTTTAGAAAATAAAGCTGGATACCTAGAAACAGGTGTTTGGGCTAAGAAAGCACTAAAGGAAGCTAAAGGTATTGGAAATGCATTTGCAGTAGCATCTTCTGCCGACAAAAACTATAGTTATATTCCTAAAGGTTACGAAATCCCAACAGATCTTGACTATTTCCACATTACAACAAACAACACAATCTATGGTACAGAGATTAAATACGACATGGATTGCCCTGTAAATTTAATAGCTGATATGTCTTCTGACATTATGAGCCGCCCTGTTGACGTTAGTAAGTATGCGATGATCTATGGTGGTGCTCAAAAAAATGTTGGTCCAGCAGGTGTGACATTTGTTATCGTAAGAGAGGATATTCTAGGCAAAGTAAGTAGATATCTACCAACTATGTTAGACTACAGAACACACATCAAAGAAGATTCAATGTTCAACACTCCTCCAGTATTCCCAATCTTTGTAATGAACGAAACATTGAAGTGGTTAAAGGAAATCGGAGGTTTAGAGGCTATTAACAAAATCAATACAGATAAAGCTAACATGCTGTATAACGAAATTGACAGAAACAAGATGTTCCAAGGAACAGCTGCTGTTGAAGATCGTTCGATTATGAATGTATGTTTTGTTATGACAGAAGAGTACAAAGATAAAGAAGATGCTTTCATGACATTTGCTAAAGAGAGAGGAATGGTAGGCATTAAAGGTCACCGTTCAGTTGGAGGTTTCAGAGCATCAATTTATAACGCTTGTCCAGTTGAAAGCGTGAAGGCTCTAGTAGAGTGTATGCAAGAATTTGAAAAACTTAACGCATAGTATTATGAAAGTACTAGTTGCAACTGAAAAACCTTTTGCAAAGGTAGCTGTAGAAGGAATTAGAAATATTGTAGAGGGAGCTGGTCACCAGCTTTCTCTATTAGAAAAATACACCTCAAACGAAGATTTATACAAAGCTGTTGCCGATGCAGATGCGATGATTGTTCGCTCCGACAAAGTAACAAAAGAGGTTGTTGAAAATGCTGCAAAATTGAAGATCGTTGTAAGAGCTGGAGCTGGTTATGACAACCTTGACCTAGCTGCATGTAGCGAAAAATCAATCGTAGCAATGAATACACCAGGCCAGAATTCCAATGCCGTTGCAGAACTTGCTATTGGAATGATGATCTATGTATCAAGAAACTGTTTCACTCCTGGCACAGGGAGCGAACTTAAAGGAAAAAAAGTAGGAATCCATGCTTATGGCAACGTTGGCAAACTTGTAGCTAAACTAGCAAAGGGTTTCGACATGGAAGTATATGCTTTTGATCCATTTGTTCCAACAGAAGTGATGCAAAAAGAGGGAGTTAAAGTATGTTCATCTATTGAAGAGTTATACTCTACTTGCGACTTCGTATCTCTTCACATCCCAGCAACTGCTCAAACAAAAAAATCCATTGGTTATGATCTTTTATCAAAAATGCCAAAAGGTGCATGTCTTGTAAATACAGCAAGAAAAGAGGTAATCAACGAAGAAGAGATTGTAAAAGTTCTATCAGAAAGAGCAGATCTTAAATATGTAACAGATATTGCTGCTGATAATCAAGCAGAATTAAATGAGAAATTTGCTAACAGAGTATTTGCATCACCTAAAAAAATGGGAGCAGAAACTGCCGAAGCAAATATTAACGCAGGCCTAGCTGCAGCAAACCAAATTGTGAAATTTTTTGCTATAGGCGATACAACATTTCAGTTAAATAAATAAAAATAATAATTAGACAAGATGGTAAAAGTTAAACCATTTGCCGCCGTAAGGCCGCCAAAGCAACTTGCAAAAGAGGTTGCTTCAAGACCATACGATGTATTGAATTCGGTTGAAGCAAAAGCAGAAGCCGGAGAGAAATCACTACTACACATCATTAAACCTGAGATAGATTTTGACCCAATCATTGACGAGCACACTCAGCCTGCTTATGATAAAGCAGTTGAGAATTTTAAAAAATGGCAAAGTCAAAACTGGTTGGTTCAAGACAAAAAGGAGATGTACTATGTTTACGCTCAAACAATGGAGGGCAGAACTCAGTACGGTATCGTTCTATGCGCAAACATAGATGACTATCTCAATGGTAACATCAAAAAACATGAGTTAACCAGAAAAGATAAAGAAGAGGACAGAATGATTCACGTTAGAATCCAAGATGCGAACATCGAACCTGTATTCTTTGCTTATCCAGACAATTCTGAGATTAACTCAATTGTAGAAAAGGTAACAAAAGCAGCTCCTGCAGAATATGACTTTGTTGCAGAAGATGGTTTTGGTCATCATTTCTGGGTAATAGAAGACGATGCTACCAACAAGAGAATCACAGAAATATTCTCTACAATACCTGCATTTTACGTAGCTGATGGTCACCATCGCACAGCTGCTGCTGCTCTAGTAGGACAAGAGAAAAAGCTAGCTAACCCAAATCACACTGGAGAAGAGGAGTACAACTACTTTATGGCTGTTGTTTTTCCTGAAAGTCACTTAAAGATTATCGACTATAACAGAGTTGTGAAAGATTTGAATGGTATGACTCCTGCACAATTTTTAGATGCATTACAAAACGAATTTGTAGTTGAGGAAAAAGGAACTGAAATTTATACTCCTTCTACTCTACACAATTTTGCAATGTACATGGAAGGCAAGTGGTATTCATTAACTGCTAAAGAGGGAACTTATAACGACAACGATCCAATTGGAGTTCTTGATGTTACAGTTCTTTCTAACCTAGTCTTCGATAAATTATTAGATATCAAAGACCTTAGAACCTCTAAGAGAATTGATTTCGTTGGAGGTATCCGTGGACTTGGAGAGTTAAAGAAACGCGTAGATTCAGGAGAGATGGCAGCAGCATTTGCGCTTTACCCTGTATCAATGAAACAGCTAATTGATATTGCCGATACAGGTAACATTATGCCTCCGAAAACTACTTGGTTTGAACCAAAGCTAAGAAGTGGGTTAGCAATTCATAAACTTTCAAAATAATCCAACTATTTAGTTTACAACAATAAGGAAGGTTAATGAGTTGCTTTTGCAACATTTTTAACCTTCCTCTTTTTTTTATTCAAATAATTATTCTATCTTGCAGCGATTATTGCACGCAGCTATTTTCGAAACATCTATTTTTTAGTTCATTTCATTAAGTAGACTTTTTCTTTTTATCTCAGGCAATAATTAATTTTAATTTTTTAACAGTTTATTTAATGAACATTTTCATTTCGAATCTAAGCTATGCAGTAAATGATGCTGATCTTAGAGATTTATTCGCGGAATATGGAGAAATCTCTTCCGCTAAAGTTATTATGGACAGAGAAAGCGGTAGATCTAGAGGCTTCGGCTTTGTAGAGATGCCTGACGAAACTCAAGCTAAAAAGGCTATCGATGAACTTAACCAAGTTCAATATGATGGTAAAGTTATCAATGTAAACGTTGCTAAACCAAGAGAAGCTAGAAACGATCGTCCAAGAGGAAACTACGAAGGTGGTTTCAACAGAAGATCAAACAACGGTGGCGGAAGACGTTACTAAGTTTCTGAACCAAAATACTTAAGAGGAGGGTGACTAAAAAGAGATTTTTTAGTTACCTTCTTTTTTATTTTTAAGCGGCA
>JASDTB010000092.1:0-9263 GCA_041441455.1 Bacteroidales bacterium | reverse complement strand
CTTCGCAAGTGTATGGTGCTCAGCTTGATAGCTTCGCGTCGTTAGATTGCTTCGCGTTATATTGGGGTTTGGCATAAAAAATGAGTCTGATCTAATTCAGACTCTTTTTTTATATAGTTGTTAATCAGGTATATATATCTTGTGGTTTGATCTATGTCTTGTTGTCGTTTGTCTACAGCAACCAGAAACAGCGACTAGTATCTGTGGTCTTGACGTATGTCTTGTAGTCGTTTGTCAACAGCAACCAGAAACAGTGACTAGTATCTGTGGTCTTGACGTATGTCTTGTCGTCGTTTGTCTACAGCAACCAGCAACAGCAACCAGCAACAGCAACCTATAACAGCAACCTATACCCGCCACTTGTTACAGCGACCAGTATCTGAGGCCTTCGATGTTGTCTTTGAAGATGCCTTTGATGTCGATGAGGATGCCTTTGGGGTCGAGGAGGTCGGCGAAGTCGGCTTCGGTGTATTTGCGGTACTCTTTGTGTGGTACGGCAAGGATGATTGCGTGGTATTTGCCGGCTGGACGTGGCATCAGTTTGATGTCGTATTCGTCTTCGACCATGTGTGGGTCTGCCATTGGATCTACAACGTCTACACTAACTCGGTAGCTGTTAAGCTCTTTGATGATGTCTGCCACTTTGGTGTTGCGGACGTCTGCAACGTCTTCTTTGAAGGTGAAGCCCATCACAAGCACGCGAGCGCGAAGAAGAGGTAGGTCGTTAGCCAATAGCTTTTTAACTGTCTGTTTAGCAATGTATCCGCCCATTGAGTCGTTTACGAAACGGCCTGAGTGAATCATTTGTGGATGGTAGTTTAGCTCTGCAGCTTTATATACTAAGTAGTATGGGTCAACGCCGATGCAGTGTCCTCCAACTAATCCTGGGGTAAATGGTAAGAAATTCCATTTTGTACCTGCAGCCTCTAAAACGTCGTATGTATTGATTCCCATTCTGTTGAATAGGATTGAGAGTTCGTTCATCAATGCGATGTTTACGTCTCTCTGTGTGTTTTCGATTACTTTTGCGGCTTCCGCTACTCTGATTGTCGGAGCTTTGTGGACGCCTGCTTTTACTACTAGTCCATAAACTTGAGCGATTGATTCTAATGATTCAGAATCGCACCCAGAGACGATTTTAACTGTATTTTGCAGACTGTGCTCGCTGTCACCAGGGTTGATTCTCTCTGGTGAGTAGCCAACTTTGAACTCTTTTTTGTAACGCAGTCCCGAAATTCTCTCTAGTAGTGGAACGCACTCCTCTTGGGTGCAACCAGGATAGACTGTAGATTCGTACACAACATAGTCTCCCTTTTTTAGTGCATTGGCAACTGTGAGAGTTGCTGATTGCAGCGGACGTAGATCGGGTTTGTTGTATTTGTCAACTGGGGTAGGCACTGCTACGATGAAGAAGCTTGCCTCTTTGAGATCGTCAGCGTCACTGGTGAAGACGATGTCTTTGTTTTTGAATGCCTCTGGACCTAACTCTTTGCTTGGGTCGATTCCGTTTTGCAAAGATTTTACGGTCTTCTGTTTAATATCGAAGCCGATTACTGAGAAGTATTTTGCGAACTCCAATGCAAGCGGCAGCCCCACATAACCTAGTCCGATAACGGCTAGTTTAGATCTCTTTGATATTAGTTGATGATACATGCTGTGTGCGTGTTTTCTTTTAAATGTGTACTATATTTAGTACAAAAATACATATTAATCTTTTATCACAAATTATAAGTTAAAATATTTTATATTTGCGTGTATGAGTTGGTATGTTTTGTATACTGCCGCAAAGGCCGAAAAGCAAGTTCGGCAGCGGCTTGCAAATGTGGGTATAGAGACTTTTCTTCCGCTTCATAAAACTAAACGTAAGTGGTCGGATAGAGTTAAAGTCATTGAAGAGCCTTTGTTTAGGTCTTATATTTTTGTGCGGTGTCCTGAACATAAATTGCGCGAATTGCTTAATGTTTATGGCGTTGCAAGGATTGTCTACTATTTGAGAAAGCCTGCTGTTGTACGTGATGATGAGATTGAGGCTATCAGGGAGTTTTTGCAGATGGCCGAAAATAAGGAGCTTATCACTTCGGGAGATGAGGTTGAGATTATTTGCGGATTGCTTGAGAATAAGTCGGGTAAGGTTTTGTCTGTCAATGATAAGGCTGTAATGCTCTATCTAGAAGAGCTTGGTGCAAAAGTCTGTGTACGTCGCGAAGAGGTGAACAAAGTGCAGAAAAATTGATTTATCTTTGCCTACATAATAAAATTCGATAAGAAATTACATATGGATTATAATACTCAAAGGAAGAAATTGCTTATGCCCGAATATGGAAGGCATGTGCAAAAGATGATTGATTATGTTATCTCTATCCCAGATAAGGATAAGAGAAACGAACAGATTCGTGCGGTGCTCAATACTATGGGTATTCTTAATCCGCAGTTGAGAGATATCAATGATTTTCGTCATAAATTGTGGGATCACGTTCAGATTATCTCCGATTTCAAAATAGATATTGACTCTCCGTATCCGATTCCTACAAAGGAGACTTTTGATACGAGACCTAATCCGATTCCTCTTCAGCGCAACGCTCTTAAAGAGGCTCACTATGGTCGTAACATTCAAAATATGATTGAGATGATTGCTGAGAAGGAGGAGGGAGAGGTTAAATATAACATGATCAAAATATTGGCTGGCTATATGCGTCAGCAATATCTGATTTGGAATAAAGATACTGTTACTGAGTCTGTGATTTTTAATGATATTGTTCGTCTTTCGGATGGTAGAATTGTGATTCCTGAGGGTCTGCATCTGAATACTCTTCCGAGTGATGCTCATTTTCAGCAACCGCGTAATGCTATCAATAATGCAGGAAGTAATCCTGTTTCGCAGGCTGGCAATAATGTTGGTCACCGCAATTTCCGTAATAATAATATGAATAAGAAGAAAAAGAGAAAGTAAATGGCGACATTCAGGGTAGAGGGCGGTCATCGTCTCAAGGGAGAATTGGTGCCGCAAGGGGCTAAAAATGAGGCTTTGCAAATTTTGTCGGCAGTGTTATTGACTTCGGAAGAGGTTATTGTGGAGAATGTCCCTGATATTTTAGATGTAAATAAGTTGATTGAACTTCTTGCCGATCTTGGTGTGAAGGTTGAGAAACTTTCTAAGGATAAATATAGTTTTTGTGCAGCTGATATTGATTTAAAGTTTTTGGAGACCTCTGAGTTTTGCAAAAAATCGGCTGCTTTGAGAGGTTCTGTAATGTTGTCTGGTCCGCTTTTGGCTCGTTTTGGCTTTGCTTACATGCCAAAGCCTGGTGGAGACAAAATTGGTAGACGTCGTCTCGATACTCATTTAATTGGTTTTGAGAATCTTGGTGCGGAGTTGAAGTTTGAGGAGGGTGGATCTTTCTTCAGGATTGAGGCTAAGAAACTCAAGGGTAAATACATGCTTTTGGATGAGGCTTCTGTGACTGGAACTGCTAATATTGTGATGGCTGCTGTCTTGGCTGAGGGTGAGACAACTATCTATAATGCAGCTTGTGAGCCTTATCTTCAGCAGTTGTGCTCTATGCTAAACAGAATGGGGGCAAAGATCTCTGGTATTGGCTCTAATTTGCTTGTGATTAAAGGTGTCTCTTCTTTGGGTGGGACAACCCACAGAATACTTCCAGATATGATTGAAATTGGTAGTTTTATTGGTCTTGCGGCTATGACTGCCAGTGAAATTACTATTAAAGATACAGCTTATGATCAGTTGGGAATTATCCCTGCTCAATTCCGTCGTTTAGGAATTACTGTTGAGCGTAGAGGTGATGATATCTTTATTCCTGCTCATGAGCATTATGAGATTGACTCCTTTTTGGATGGCTCTATCATGACGATTGCTGATGCTCCTTGGCCTGGACTTACTCCCGACCTGTTGTCTGTCTTCTTGGTTGTGGCTACTCAAGCTAAGGGCTCTGTCTTGATTCACCAGAAGATGTTCGAGAGTCGTCTCTTCTTTGTGGATAAGCTTATTGATATGGGTGCTCAGATTATTCTTTGTGATCCTCATAGAGCAACGATTATTGGACATAATCGTGAGTTTTGTTTAAAGGGAACGAGGATGGTCTCTCCAGATATTCGTGCAGGAATTGCCCTTTTGATTGCAGCAATGAGTGCAAAGGGTGTCTCTATAATTGAAAATATTGAGCAGATCGATCGTGGTTATCAGGATATTGATAAACGTCTGAATGCGATTGGTGCCAGAATAGAAAGATTATAACGTTATGGCTAAGAAAAAAAACAGTACTCCGGAGGTTGACGCCTCTCCTGCCGGCAGGGATGCTTTACGCCTTGTGTCCGGTTTGTTTTCTTTGGTAATGGGTATTTTTACTCTTGTTGCCCTTTTCTCTTATTTATTCACTTGGGCCGAAGATCAGAGTCTCCTTAACAGAAATGATGTTTGGACAAGTTTTGTACCTGTGGAGAATGGTGGTGGTAAGATTGGCTTCTTTTGGGCTAAGCTTCTGTTTTCGGATCTATTTGGATTGGGAGCTTTGATTATTCCTTTTTTATTTCTTGGCCTTGCATTCTATTGTCTTAAGCTTAAGAAAGTTAATTTGCTCAAGCTCTTCTTTATCACTGTTTATGGTGCAATCATCTTGTCGATTGCGTTCTCATATATCTTTTCGTTTACCTCTGTGAATGACCTGTTTGGAAGCGGTGTTGGTGGATCTTATGGCTATTTTGTAAATAGGTGGTTGATCTCTATGCTTGGTGCAACTGGCGCTGGAGCTGTAATTGGTGTCTTCACAATTGTATGGCTGATTTTGATCAGTTACAAGTTTGTTGGTTGGATTAATGGTGGACTTGCTGCTATTTTCAATCGTCCTAAAAAGGTTTCAGACCCTTTAAGTAGTTCTACTATTTCGGATGATATCTCTGATGTTGCTGCAGAAACTGATTCGGCAACTGTTGCTGTTCCTACTCCTATTCCTACTCCTTCTTCTGAACCCGACTACGCTTCGGGAATTGAGATGGAGATCATTCAGGCAGACAGACCTGTTGCTCCTGCTGATGATATTGCCTCTGAGGGCGACGAGTTAGGGGAGTATGATCCTAATGAGGACGACACTTTGACACTTGATGATGCTGCTGACGATGAGGAGGATTTTTTAAAGGATATTCCAAAGGAGACAGCTGCGGCTCTGTTCGATCCGCGTCTCGATTTGTCTAATTATAAGGCTCCAACGGTCTCTCTTTTGGATGATTATCGTGATAAATGGTATGAGGTTCCGCGTGATGAGCTGGAGAAGAATAATCGTAAAATTGTAAAGACTTTAAGTGATTACAAAATAGGTATTGAGAAGATCTATGCTAGGACTGGCCCTACTGTTACTCTTTATGAGATTGTTCCAAGCGCAGGTGTTCGTATTTCTCAGATTAAGCGTTTAGAGGATGATATTGCTCTATCTCTTGCTGCAAGAGGTGTTCGTATTATTGCCCCTATTCCTGGCACTAACGCTGTAGGAATTGAGGTTGCTAATGATAAACCGAGCATTGTTCCAATGAAGTCGGTTTTGGAGGATCCTAAGTTCAAAAACGCAAATTATGATCTTCCGATTGTGCTTGGTCGTACGATCTCGAATGAGGCTATGACTTTCGACCTTGCTAAGATGCCTCACTTATTGGTTGCTGGGGCAACTGGTCAGGGTAAGTCGGTGGGTCTGAACGCTATATTGACATCTCTTTTGTTCACTAAGCACCCTTCTGAGATGAAGCTTGTGCTTGTGGATCCTAAGAAGGTTGAGTTGTCGCTTTATCAAAAGATTGAAAAGCATTTTCTTGCCAAACTTCCAGATGCTGAGGATGCTATTATAACTGATACTCAAAAGGTTGTTTATACTTTGCGCTCTTTATGTATTGAGATGGATGGAAGATATGATCTGTTGAAGCTTGCTAAAGTTCGTAATATTAAGGAGTACAATGAGAAGTTTTTATCGCGCAGACTGAACCCTTTAAAGGGTCACAGATTCTTGCCGTTTATCGTTGTTGTAATTGATGAGTTTGCCGATCTTTTGATGACGGCTGGACGTGAGGTTGAAGAGCCTATAGCTCGTCTTGCTCAGCTTGCTCGTGCTATTGGTATTCACCTTGTGATTGCTACTCAGCGCCCTACAACTAATATTATCACTGGTCTGATTAAGGCCAACTTCCCTGCTCGTATTGCTTTCCGTGTAATTTCAAATATTGACTCTCGCACTATCCTCGACACAACTGGTGCCAATCAGCTTGTTGGACGGGGTGATATGTTGATCTCCACTGGTGGTGATCTGACTCGTGTTCAGTGTGCTTTTGTTGATACTCATGAGATTGAACGCATTACTGATCATATTGGTAATCAGCAAGGTTATCCTTCGGCCCACTATTTGCCTGAGTACACTGGTGAAGATGGTGATGCTGGTGGAATTGGCGATGTTGACTTGGGTAAGCGTGATAAGATGTTCGAAGAGGCTGCTCGTCTGATCGTTCAGTATCAACAGGGTTCTACTTCTTTGATCCAGAGGCGAATGAACTTAGGTTATAACCGTGCTGGCAGAATCATGGATCAGCTTGAGGCTGCGGGAATTGTTGGTCCTTCGGAGGGCAGCAAGGCTCGTCAGGTTTTAGTTACTGATTTCAATTCGCTGGACAGAATTCTTGCTTCGCTTAATTAAATGACAAAATGACGATGAAAAAGATACAAAATTTTGAAAGAGTTGGTGGATCTGTGCAAAGGGGTCTGTTCTCTCTCTTGGCGTTTGTTTTTTTGTCTCTATTCTGCTTTGTGGCATCCGAAACTCAAGCGCAGAGCGCGTCGGAAATTGCTTCATCTTTTGTGGCGGCTGTCAAGTCGTCGTCGGCAGTGGAGATTGGTTACTCTTTTGAGGCGAAGAATGGGAGAGGAGAGGTTGTTTCGTCGTCGAGAGGGAGTGTGTATAGTCAAGGAAAGGCTTATCGTGCGGTCAATGATATTACTGAGTTTTATTGTGATGGTGCGACTAAGTGGATTCACAATATTGAGAGTGGGGAGTTGATTATCTCTAATGTTGGTGGGTCTGCCTCTAGTGTTGCAGACAATCCAGTTGCCTTTTTGACCTCTTTTGATAAGGGTTATAAGTATGGTGCGGTATCGCAGAGGAGCGTGGCTGGAAAGCGGATTAATGTGGCGACTTTGACCCCTTCGGATAAGAAGATGCCATACTCAAAAATTTTGGTTGGTGTTGATGCTTCTAAGAATACTCCTGCTTTTGTAGAGTATTATTCTAAGGATGGATCGGTATATACGGTTTTAGTATCCTCTTTTGCGAAAAAGGATGGTGGTTGGGCTAGGGATTTCTTTACTTTTCCTGCCTCTAAGATGAGGGGTTTGGATGTTACTGACCTTCGCTGAGGAATGTGCTAAATACTTCTCGGATAGATGGGTAGGTGTCGGAAATGTATTTCGGCACCTTCTCTTTTTTTACCCAAATTGCTTTTTCGATGCACTCTTCGGTCTGAGGAGTTGTTGAGCCGTTTCCTGAGTAGATCATGTGGTACCAATGTGTGTTTTTGATCATGAATTTTCCATTCATGCGATAGGTGTGGTATGTGTTGCAGATTAGTCCTTTAAGTTCTAAGTCGTGGATTCCGCACTCCTCTTCGACCTCTCTGAGGGCTGCCTCTCTGATGTCTTCGTATGGCTCTTGTTTGCCTTTTGGCAGGTCCCACGTGCCGTTTCTGAAGATTAGCAGAAACTCTCCTTTGGTGTTCTCAACAAGTCCTCCTCCCGCTTGAACGAGGGTGAGATTTGTGAAGATTTGTTTAAATGTGTTCTCCTCTTGTTTGCTCGGGACGTACAGCTTTTTAATCTGTTTTGATTTTTCGAATAATTCTGGTAGTCGTGTGAGTTCTGGGTTATTACCTGGGCTGTAGAGAACCGCATCTGGGTCGTTTAGTGCTTTTTCCTCATCGGAACAGACGGCCAGTATGCGTTTGTCGAAGTAGATGCTGTACATAAAAAATAGGATTGTTTTTACTATCTTTGCACAAAGATACTTTTTTTATGGAGTCTATTGAAAAAATAATTGCAAAACAGCTGCTAGATATTAAAGCTGTTCGTCTTAACCCTGAAACACCATTTACTTGGGCTTCAGGCTGGAAATCACCGATTTATTGTGATAATAGAAAGATTTTATCATATCCTAAAGCCCGAAATTTCGTTGCCAAAAACCTTGCTAGAATAATTGAGCAGAACTATGGTGAAGTAGAAGTGATTGCTGGTGTTGCTACTGGTGCTATCGCTTTTGGAATCATGGTTGCCGAGATACTTGAGAAACCTTTTATCTATGTTCGTCCTAAACCAAAGGATCATGGGACTGGTGCTCAGATTGAGGGTGATTTGCCTTCTGGTGCTAAGGTTGTAGTGGTTGAGGATTTGATCTCTACTGGTGGAAGTAGCTTGTCTGCTGTTGATTGTCTGCAGAAAGAGGGTGCAAATGTGCTAGGCATGGTTGCGATCTTCTCTTACAATTTTGACAAGGCTCGCAGGGCTTTCGAATATGCTAATTGTGAATTGCGTACTTTATCTAACTATGATGCTTTACTTGAGCAGGCTGTTAGTTGTGAGTATATTAAGGAGTCTGAACTTGATACTCTTCGTGAGTGGAGGTATAACCCTGAGAGATGGGGTACTCAACTTAGTTAATCGTTATTGTTATGGGAAATACTCATGCTGTTGGTAGAAAAATCAAGGTGAATCATCCGGACAGAGTTGTTTACTCTATTTTTTCGGACTTGAGGAATTTTGTTGGTAATCTTCCGGCTGATATGCGCGAAAAGGTTGATTTAAAGGCTGATGCTGATACTCTTTTGGCTAAGGTTCAGGGTTTTGAACTTGGAATTAAGGCTGAGGAGAGGCTTCCTTTTTCGTTGCTTCGTTTTGTTCAGTATGGTGCGACTCCGATTGCTTTCAATTTTATGATTCATATTGAGGCTGTTGATGAGTTGTCTTGCGAAATGTTTCTTGAAATTGATGCGGAGCTTGGTACTATGATGAAGATGATGGTGGGTGGCAAGATCAAGGAGATGGTCGATAAACTTACCGATGAGCTCGAGAAGGGGCTTAATGGTCAATATATCAAGTAATGAAATCGTTATTTCTTAGAGTTGCCGTTCTTTTTTTATCGTCTGTTCTGATGTTTTCTGTGAATGATTTTAAAGCGGCGGCGCAACGTGTTCCGTCTATTATACCCGAACCTGTTGAGCTCTCT
>JASDTB010000091.1:0-9314 GCA_041441455.1 Bacteroidales bacterium | reverse complement strand
GTTCATCTAATGAACCAATCCAAAAAGTTAAGATAGACCTAGATGTAAAGCCAGAAACTAGTGGATATCCAAGATTTACCGAAGGCGCAAGGTATTGGCTTCAGTGGGCTGGATTTAATGATACAATCTACTCTCCGAATAGAAATTCCAATGATTATAACGATGACTATATGTCTAGAGGCAGATGGGTTAACGTTTTAAGCGGTGGTTCGAGATATAATCCCGAAGAGATTGGATATAATATCCCGTTAGATATGGCATTTGCCTTCCACACTGACGCAGGAACTACATTAGATAACAGCATAATCGGAACGCTTGGAATTTATACAAGATTTTCAAATGGTTCAGATAAATTTCCAAATGGAGAACGCAGAATTAATAGTCGATATTTGACCGACTTAATTCAATCTCAAATTGTTGATGATGTGAGAAAAAGCTTTTCTCCAGAATGGCAAAGACGAGGAATATGGGATAAATCATATTCTGAATCAAGATCGCCAAAAGTACCTACAATGTTATTAGAGCTTCTTTCCCATCAAAACTTTGCAGACATGAGATATGGATTAAATCCAGAGTTCAGATTCATTGTGAGCAGAGCAATTTATAAAGGAATCATAAAGTACTTTTCAAATTTCTACAACATCCCTTATGTAATCCAGCCACTTCCTGTAAAAAACTTTGCAGCAATATTAGATGGAGACAAAGTCAACCTCTCTTGGGACGCAGTTTTGGACACATTAGAGCCGACAGCAACACCAACAAAATATATTGTTTATACAAGAAAAAATGATGGTGGCTTTGATAATGGAAGAGTTATTGAGGGAAACAAAACCACAATTCAAATTGAACCTGGAGAGATTTACAGCTTTAAAATTGCTGCATTAAATGATGGAGGAGAGAGTTTCCCTTCCGAAATCTTATCAGTTTTCAGATCAAAGACATCAAAAGAAGAGGTCCTCATTGTAAATTGTTTTGATCGCGTATCTGAACCTGCAAGTTTTGCTTCATCAGACTCTTCATTTGCTGGATTTACTGACAATAGTGACCATGGAGTACCATATATCAAAGACATATCATACATCGGAAGTCAGTATGAATTCAGACGACATATCCCATGGATGGATGATGATTCTCCAGGATTTGGAGCATCTTATGCTGATTATGAAACTAGAGTCATCGCAGGTAATACATTTGATTACCCATATACTCATGGAAAAGCATTTAAGAATAACGGATTTAGTTTCTCCTCTATTTCGAGAGATGCTCTAAATAAAATAGAAGAATCAAATAAATATAAAATTATTGACTTTATATTTGGAAAGCAGGCACAAACTAAGACAGGAACTGGCAAATACGGAATAAAATACAAAGTCTTTCCTGCAGAATTACAGAGATTTATTTCCTTATACTCTCAAAAAGGAGGCAATATCTTGCTATCTGGGTCATATATCGCTACTGATGTTTGGGATAGTTATGAAACAGATTCACTTACTAGATCTTTTGTAGAAAAAACATTAAGATATCAATGGAGAACTCACTATGCAAGTAAAACTGGCGAGGTAAAAGCAGTACAAAGTCCTTATAATTTCGGAGGAAATTTCAGTTTCCATACGAAACCAAATGAAGAAGTTTATTGCACAGAGGCTCCAGATGCATTAGAACCTATAGGACAAAACGCATGGACTATATTTAGATATGCGGACAACAATATATCTGCTGCAACAGCTTTTAAAGGAGATTACAAAGTTGTAGCCTTAGGATTCCCTATTGAGACATTAAAAACTCAAGAGGAGATAGATTCAATTATTAATATGATTATTAATTTTTTCAAATAGACAATGATTACTAGAAAAAGAGAACTAGAGCTTATTGAGCTAATTAAAAAAGAGGTTAAACCAGCTCTAGGTTGCACCGAACCAATAGCTGTTTCTCTAGCTGTTGCAAAGGCTGCAGAGACATTAAGAGAGGCAGGCCTTACTCCAGAATCAGCAGAAGTTTATGTAAGTGCGAACATTCTTAAAAACGGAATGGGAGTTGGAGTTCCTGGGACAGGAATGGTCGGTCTTCATATTGCGGCAGCCCTAGGCATAACCTGCGGTAAATCAGAGTATAAGCTAGAAGTATTAAAAGAGTTGTCTGACAACAGTATTTCCGATGCAAAAAAAATGCTTGAAGAGGAGAGAATTAATATTGCTTTGGCAAAAACAGATCTAAAACTTTATATAGAAGCTATTTGCTACTCAGGCAATCACTCTGCAGAGGCCATCATTAAAGACAACCACGACTCAATTGTATCTGTAAAGCTAGATGATAAAGTATTATTTGAAGCCTCAGATAACGCTCAAGATTCTGGTAACAATGCAGAGAGTTCATCAAAATGTACGCTTGATTATAAACTGAATGTAAAGACGATTTTCGATTTTGCTAAACAGGTTCCGTTTGAAGATATTGAATTCATTTTAGAATCAGTCACACTTAATAAAGCTCTATCTGACGAAGGTTTGAAAAACAATTATGGGCTCAAAGTTGGTAAGACTATTCTAGATAATGTACACAAAAATGTATTTGGAAATGGACTCCTCACCTACTCCATGGCAATTACTGCCGCTGCATCTGATGCAAGAATGGCTGGATGTACTCTACCAGCAATGAGTAACTCAGGGAGTGGAAATCAAGGAATCACTGTTACAATGCCCGTAATTGCTGTTGCAGAAAAGCTATCGTCCTCAAAAGAAGATCTTGCTAGAGCATTAGTTTTAAGCCACTTAATTGCAATTCATATTAAAGGGTATCTTGGAAAATTATCGGCTTTATGTGGTTGTGTAATTGCCTCAACAGGTTCTTCATGTGGAATTGTCTATCTTAGAGGCGGAAACTATGACCAAGTATGTTATGCTATTAAAAACATGATTGGAAATATCACAGGAATGGTATGTGATGGAGCGAAAGTTGGTTGTGCCCTAAAAGTTGCTTCAGGTGTTTCATCTTCGGTCCAATCAGCAATATTAGCTTTAGACGATATCTGTATATCCGAAAATGATGGCATTATCGAAAAAGATATCGAAAAGACAATTTTTAACTTAGGGAATATCGGATCAGTTGGAATGCAAAATACCGACAACATGATACTTGATATTATGGTATGTAAATAAACTTCGCTAAATGTAATGAGTGTAAAGTTGATCAGCAGAGAGAAGGTTCTTTCGACACTGAGCAATCCAAAGAATCTGTTAATATTATGGGTAGTAATTGGTCTATTTTCGGGTGTGATAAAATACTTTCACGGACCTGTAAGTGGATACAATAACTATTTAATATTCAGAGGATTCTTTTTTCATTTTTTCGAACAACTTCCTCTTTATATCCAATATCCCCAAGAGTATTTTGATCAATCTTATTACCTCCCACCATTTGCATTCATAATTGCACCCTTTGCAATACTTCCTATATTTATCGGTCTACCTCTTTGGGTTGGAGCAAACAGTGCGTTTTTAGCATACGCTATCAATAAGCTAAAAATTAACATCAAACAGAAGGCAATAATCTTCATCTTATGTGCTCATGAACTTATGACCGCTGCTTTTATGCAGCAGTTTAACATATCTATCGCAGCAATCCTTATACTCAGTTATGCATATATCGAAGAGGGTAAAGAGGTTAAGGCTACATTCTTCATCCTAGCAGGAACTTTTGTAAAATTATATGGAATAGTAGGCTGTGCATTTTTTCTGTTTTCAAGGAATAAAATCAAATTCATCTTCTCATTCATAGGCTGGAGTTTGTTTTTCTTAACATTCCCAATGCTATTTACTTCGGTAGATTATATTTTAGAACAATATAAAAGCTGGTTTACGGAGATATCACTTAAACACAATAAAAACATGTATGCTCCTCATCAAAATATCTCATTGTTAGGTATGATTAGGAGAATAACACATCATACATATTCTGATTTCCCAATTATCGCTACTGGAGCAATTTTATTCGCAGCACCATATTTAAGGTTCAAATCTTGGGCAAGTAAAGAGTATAGACTTTTATATCTTGCTTCGGCTTTAATTTTCACAGTAATATTCAGCTCATCTTCAGAATCTTCAACTTATATAATTGCAATTATTGGAGCTGTAATCTGGTTTATTATCAAGAAAAAACAAAGCACTTGGGACTGGATACTATTGGTTCTAGTGCTTGTGATAACTAGCTTTTCACCGTCAGACCTTTTCCCTGACTATCTTCAAAAAAACTATATTGTTCCATATTCATTAAAAGCACTGCCATGTGTACTTGTTTGGTTTACTATTGTTTGGGAACAATTGACAAAAAAATTCGATTATGCTGATTAGTTTTGTAATACCATCCTTTAATGAACAGGATAATATTCCTGAATTGATAAGACGTATTGACGATACTCTTAAAAATGAAAGCTACGATTATGAGTTTTTATTTGTAGATGACGGAAGCTCCGACAAAACTCTACAAGTAATAAAAGAGATCTCTGAAATTCGTTCGAATGTATATTTTATTGAACTGTCCAAAAATTTTGGACATCAAAATGCTTTAAAGGCCGGTCTAGATGTAGCACTTGGTGATGCAGTTATTTCACTAGATGCCGATTTACAACATCCTCCGCATGTTATACCACAACTTCTTAGAAAATGGGAAGAGGGATACGATATAGTATATACCAAAAGAGCAGAAGATCCTGGTTTGTCATATTTTAAAAGAAAAACTTCAAGATTCTTTTATAAAATGATGAACAAACTAAGTAACATCGATATTGAAAACGGGACAGCTGATTTTAGATTAATGAATCAGAGTTCAGTTAATGCATTCAGGTCTTTTACAGAGAGAGAGTTATTCATTCGAGGTTTAATCAAATGGATGGGTTTCAAACAAATAGGCATTGATTACACACCTGATCAACGATTTGCTGGAAAGAGTAAATACTCTACAAAAAAGATGTTTCAGCTAGCAGTAAGAGGGATAACATCATTCAGTACAATTCCATTGCAATTCGCTACTGCACTTGGACTTATCTTTTCACTCAGTGCTCTTCTTTATGTTCCCTACGTTCTCTATTCATACTTTAGTGGCCACTATGTTTCAGGTTGGACCTCATTGATTGTCACTATTGTATTTTTTGGTGGTATCCAATTACTATTAATGGGGATTTTTGGTCTATATCTAGGAAAAGTTTTTGTAGAGTCCAAAAAGAGACCCTCTTATATAAAAAGAGCGACAAAGTACAGAGAGTAAATCTGTCTTTTTGTCATATAAAAAGGCGACTTTTCTCATTGGTACACCTTTTGATTTTCTGTAGTCAGAATTTAAAATATAACAGAATATGCAAAAAGGTAAAATTGGAGTAACAACAGAAAACATTTTCCCAATTATCAAAAAGTTTCTCTATTCGGACCATGAGATATTTCTTAGAGAACTAGTTTCCAATGCAGTAGACGCAACTCAAAAGCTTAAAGCACTTGCCAGAACAGGTGAATTTAAGGGAGAGACAGGTGAACTAACTGTAAAAGTAGAGACTGACAACACAACAAAGGTCATCCGCATTATTGACAGCGGTATAGGAATGACCGAAGAAGAGGTTCAAAAATATATTAATCAGATTGCCTTTTCTAGTGCAGGAGAGTTTTTGGATAAATACAAAGATCAATTAAACAATATCATAGGTCATTTCGGACTAGGGTTCTATTCAGCTTTTATGGTTAGCAAAAAAGTTGAGATAGACACATTGTCATGGAAAGAGGGTGCAGAGGCAGTAAAATGGAGTTGTGATGGCACTCCAGAATATGAATTAACTAAAGGCACAAGAACTGAAAGAGGAACAACAGTTACATTATACCTCGATGATGAGTCTTCTGATTTCGCTGAAGAGTCAAAAATCAACTCACTATTAACTAAATACTGCAAATTCTTGCCTGTTGAAATTGCATTTGGCAATGAAAAAGAGTGGAAAGATGGTAAGGAAGTAGAGACTGGAAAACTAAAGATTATCAATAATCCTAATCCTCTTTGGACAAAGAAACCAGCAGATTTGAAAGATGAAGATTATCAAAACTTCTATCGAGAGCTTTATCCATATGCAGAAGATCCTCTATTCTACATCCACCTCAATGTAGACTATCCATTTAACCTTACAGGGATACTATATTTTCCAAAGATCAAAGACAAACTAGAGGTTAATAGAAATAAAATTCAACTATATTGCAATCAAGTATTTGTAACAGATTCTGTTGAAAATATTGTTCCTGACTTCTTAACTTTATTACATGGTGTTATAGATTCACCAGATATTCCGTTGAATGTCTCTAGAAGCTATCTTCAATCTGACTCAAACGTTAAGAAAATTTCCAACCATATCATGAAAAAGGTATCGGATAGACTTGAGGATATTTTCAAAAACGACAGAAAAGGTCTTGAAGAGAAATGGGACAATCTTAAGATCTTCATTGAGTATGGAATGTTGACTGAGGACAAATTCTATGAGAGAGCCGAAAAATTTGCGCTCTTAAAAAATACTGATGATAAATTCTTCAGTTACGAAGAGTACAAAAAAGCAATAGAATCAAATCAGACAGATAAGGATAAAAAATTAGTATATCTATACTCTACAAATAAAATAGATCAATATCAATATATTGAATCGGCTAAAAACAAAGGATATGATGTACTATTATTCGATAGTCAATTAGATTCTCATTTTGTAAATCTTCTTGAATCCAAGTTCAAAGATTCATCATTTGCTAGAGTAGACTCAGATCATATTGACAAACTTATTAAAAAAGAGGACGTTATCAAACCTAATTTGTCTGACAATCAGGTATTTGAAATTTCAACAGCTTTCGAGACAGCACTTCCTTCTGGAGCAAACTATCATGTAGTTGTTGAAAACCTCGGCATAAATGAAGCTCCAATAGTAATAACTCAATCGGAATTTATGAGAAGGTACCGTGAGATGTCTGCACTTAACGGCGGGATGAACTTTTATGGACAAATGCCTGATTCATATACTGTAGCTGTTAACTATGAACACCCTCTTGTTCAAAAAATATCTTCGGAATTAGCAGACAAGGTCTCTCCTGAGCTATCAACGATAGATGCACAAAAAGAGACACCAAAAAAACAGCTAGAAGAGTTAAAAGAAAAGACAAAGAGTCTTAAATATGATGAAATTACTGTAGAGCAGCGTGATGAGATGGATAAACTTGAAAAAGAGATAGAGAAAATTGACAATGAAAAGAGAGAAAAGATTTCTAATTTCTCGAAAAACAATGATCTTTTACGTCAAGTTTGTGATCTTGCTCTTCTGTCTAACAACATGTTAAAAGGCGAAGATCTTAGTAGATTTATAAAAAGAAGTATTTCATTGATAGGATAATCTTTGAGTTAAGCAAAACTTAATTTTTTGTTACGGTTTTGTTAATTTTTTTCTCCTTTACGGCGAATTTGAAAATATTTTTTTTCTCTGTATTACTTTTGCATCAAATTTAATACAACGATGAAAATAGACAGATTTTTTCAAATGTTCGTAGTAAAGGAGAAAAAGTTTTACCCCCTTTACATTGCTCAATTAGAAAACATTAACAATGCTGCAGACATTCTCTTGACACAGTTTAGAGACACAAATCCTGAGGCGCAAAAAGAGTATTACAAAACAATTAAAATGCTCGAAACAAAAGGAGATCATATCACTGCAAAAATCTATGAAGAGCTTAACAAAACATTTGTTACTCCATTCGACAGAGAGGATATTCACATCCTTGCATCAAGAATCGACACTTTCCTCGATTTCATCCATGATTGTTCTAGAAAGCATGTAATGTACCACCCTCAAAAAACTTATCCTGAACTACTGATAATCGTAGAATTGATTAAAGAAGATGCAGTTGTTTTGTTGGACATTGTGAAAGAATTAGAAAATCTTACAAAAAAACACGAGTACATTGTTAAACAGTGTATGAGAATTAAAGAGATTGAACACAAAGTTGACGAACTTTACGAAAACTTCATTAGCAACTTGTTCATTAACGAAAAAGATGCAATAGAACTTGTTAAGCACAAGAACATTGTACAGGCACTAGAAGACACAACTGACAGAGCCAAAGATATCAGCGATAGCATTCGTTCAATCATTGTTAAACTAGCATAATCGCAATGTTAACAATAGTAATTATAGGAATTATCATCGCGCTTCTTTTCGATTTCCTCAATGGAATGAATGATGCTGCGAATTCGATTGCAACAATCGTATCTACAAAAGTACTGTCGCCAACAGCGGCCGTTTTATGGGCTGCATTTTGGAACTTTGCTGCCTATTTTATTTTTGGTGTAAGTGTTGCAAACACAATGGGAAAAGGAATCGTCGACCCCTCTGTAGTAAATCCATATTTAATTCTTGCTGCATTAATTGGCTCTGTAACATGGGTTTGGGTTTGTACTCATTTCGGCATGCCAATCAGCGTTTCACATGCTCTAATTGGTGGCTTAATTGGCCCAGTATGGTTTGCATACGGATCATCAGCCTTAATATCTACAGGTATTTTTAAGATTGCATTATTCATTATCCTATCTCCATTAATTGGAATGACATTAGGTTTCATAATGATGTGCCTAACAATGTTAATCTTCAAGAAGCACCATCCTCTCAAGGTTGAAGGAATTTTTAAGGTTATGCAGCTCTTTTCATCTGCGGTTTTCAGTCTTGGTCATGGTGGAAACGATGCTCAAAAAACAATGGGGATTATTGCAATTCTACTATTCAGTGTAGCTGGAAGTAATGAATTTATTGGATCTTATCTATATGACCCTAGCGTTGGATTCCATGTTCCTGGTTGGTTAATTATAACTTGTTATTCAGTAATTGCTCTTGGAACAATTACGGGAGGTTGGAAAGTAATCAGAACTCTTGGTGATGGATTGGCTAAATTAAAACCAGTTCAAGGCTTTTCTGCCGAAACAGCAGGTGCAGCTACACTAATCGGAACAGCAGTATTGGGAATCCCAGTTAGTACAACACATACAATTACAGGCTCAATTATCGGGGTAGGTATAACAAAAGGATTTGCTTCAGTAAAATGGGCTACTGCAAAGAATATTGTATCAGCATGGATATTGACTATTCCTGCCACATTAGTTGTATCTGGTACAATTTATATGATTATGAAATGGACGCTTGGAATATAGTTCATGTTAAATTCAAAAAATATAATAATAAAAAAGAGGCTTCTTAAAGAAAGCCTCTTTTTTATGGTTCATCCGATAAATGCGTAGTTAATAGCTAAAATAAGCTGGTATATTAT
>JASDTB010000090.1:0-9570 GCA_041441455.1 Bacteroidales bacterium | reverse complement strand
TCTGGCGCAGGTAGTGAGTGGAAAAACGGACTTGGATGGGCACTTATCGGTGGTATGACTAGCTCAATGTTGCTCTCTCTTGTCATTGTTCCAGTAGTATACATCATAGTTGAAAGCGCAAAGGATTTACTAATGAAGAAGTTAAAAAGAGCTTAGTTATATCCAAACTTTTGTTATTGTTTATTGTTATAGGTTTACAGTCAATTCAGTAAACCTATAACTTTTTTTATGAAAATACACGAATATCAGGCAAAGGATCTATTTCTAGCATACGGAATTCCAACTATTACTGGAAATGTATGCCACGACAAAGAGTCGTGTTTGCAAGCCTATACCGGCATCAACTCACCGATTGCCGTGGTTAAAGCACAAGTCCACACTGGTGGTCGCGGGAAAGCTGGAGGTGTAAAACTAGTTCACAACCAAGAGGAGCTTGTTTCAAATGCACTAAAAATTTTAGGATTGGAAATCAATGGATTTAAAACCGAAAAAGTACTTGTAGCAGAGGCTGTTGATATAGCATCAGAGTACTATTTGAGTCTGGTCGTAGATAGAAATTCAAAGTCTGTTATTATGATTTTGAGTCGCGAGGGAGGAATTGACATTGAAGATGTTGCTAAGAAAACTCCAGAAAAAATTCATAAAATTCCAATAGACCCATTAGTGGGTATAACAGATTTTAAAGCAAGAGAAGCAGGTTTTTACCTTTTCGACGAATTCGAAATAGTAAAACAGTTTGTTCCAATGATCAAAAATCTATACACTCTTATGGTCGAAAAAGATGCTAGTTTAGTTGAAATAAACCCTCTTGTGGTAACAAAGCAAGGGAGACTTTTAGCTATTGATGCAAAAATGACCTTCGATGATAACGCTCTATACCGTCAGTCCGAAATCGAGGGTTTGGCAGAACTAACTAATGAGGAGATTGTCGAAAAAGAGGCTAAGAATAAGGGGTTTAGCTTCGTAGCCTTGAATGGGAAAATAGGGTGCATGGTCAATGGAGCTGGATTGGCGATGTCTACAATGGATACAATCAAACTTTATGGAGGAGAACCTGCAAACTTTTTAGATATTGGAGGAAGTTCCAATCCAGGTAAAGTTATAGAAGCGATGAAGCTTCTCTTAAGCGACCCAAATGTTAATGTGGTTCTAATTAACATCTTCGGCGGCATAACAAGATGTGATGATGTTGCAAAAGGTTTGATTGAAGCATTTAAGTCTATATCAACAGATATCCCTATTGTTGTTAGATTATCTGGCACTAATGAAAAAGAGGGTAATGAAATGTTGAAAGGATCTCCATTCTTTAGTGCATCAACAATGGGAGAGGCAATTAAAAAAGCAGTAGAATTGAGCCATAAAAACAGTTAACAATGAGTATTCTAATAGACAAAAATACAAGGTTAGTGGTACAAGGTATCACTGGTCGCGATGGTGGGTTTCACACTTCAAAGATGGTAGCTTATGGTACTAATGTTGTAGCAGGAACCTCTCCTGGCAAAGGGGGCACATTTGTTGGCTCAGTTCCAGTTTTCAATGGCGTTAAAGAGGCTGTAGAAAAAGAGGGTGCAGACACTTCAATTATCTTCATTCCGGCTCCTTTTGTAAAAGATGCAATCATGGAGGCCGCAGATGCTGGTGTAAAATTGATTATTTGCATTACTGAGGGTGTTCCAACGCTAGATATGATCTTTGCCCGAAAATATGCCTATTCAAAAGGTGCTAAAATTTTAGGACCTAATTGTCCTGGTCTCATCTCTCCTGGAAAGAGCTTGATAGGGATTATGCCTGGAAATATCTTCTCCCAAGGCGGCACAGGCGTTATCTCTAGAAGCGGCACCCTTACCTACGAGGTTGTCTATAACCTAACAAAAGAGGGAATGGGGCAATCTACGGCTGTTGGTATTGGTGGAGACCCTGTTGCGGGTCTATATTACATCGATCTTTTAGAGATGTTTCAAAACGATCCAGAGACTCATTCCATTGCACTTATTGGAGAGATTGGTGGTGATGCAGAAGAACAAGCTGCCAGATACATAAAAGAGAAGGTTACCAAACCTGTCGCTGTTTATATAGCCGGCAGCAGTGCTCCGCAAGGTAAGAGAATGGGCCACGCCGGTGCAATAATTTCAAGTGGTAGTGGAAGTGCCGAAGAGAAGCAAGATGCCTTCAGAATGGCAGGAGTTCCAGTCGCCGACGAGCCGTCACAAATACCTAAGCTTCTAAATACTTATCTTAAGTCCAAAGTTTAGAGATCTTGGAAATGATGGTCCATAAATATATCCCGAATCTCTATTCTCTCCTTGATCAAAATCTTTTTGGTAACTATTGAAAATATTTTGTAGGGCTAGATGAATTGTAATTGATGTTTGGGAGTTAAATGCAAATGTCCTAGATGCCTTTACTCCAAAGTCAAAAAAACTTGGGGTCAAGAACTCTCTATCTGTATCTACAAATCCTGCAAAATGTTGAACTAACATTGAACCGGTATAAATACCAGAGATTGCTACATTTGTGTTTTTGGTTACGGATATATTTGCTGTCAGGTAACCATAATTATCTGGAGATCTAAACATTCTTTTTTGAGGTAAAACTGATGGCTCTTTACTCCATTTTAATGGGGTTTTGTACAAACTGCTTTGATGAGTGAATCCAAACTGAAGTTGCAAGATGTCAAATGGTACTATCCGACCCTCTATATTGACTCCTTTTACAATAGCACCCTCTCCATTTCTTCTTTCCATCAAAAGGTTTCCTGCTCCATCTTTGCCAATTTCGTCTAAATAAAAGACATTAGATAAATCGGTATAAAATCCCTCAATAAGGATATTGCTCTTAATTTTACCAATATTGGGATAAAAATCTGCTGATAGGTTATAGCTTCGCGATTTTTCAGGTTTCAATCCAGGAGCAATACTGATTAATGAGACAGCTCCTCCTACTGCAGTAACATGTAGATCCTCTTCAAATGCTTGTGGGGGACGGAATCCCTCGGAATATCCACCCCGAACGACAACACTCTCAATTGGAGTATATCTTGCAGATATCCTTGGACTAAAGATTGTTTTTTCAATCATATTATGCTTGTCTGCTCTACCTCCCAACAAAATACTCAACTGATTATTTTTCCACTCATTTTGAACAAAAAAACTCTGTGTAAAAGTAGTTTGATCAATCTGCCTATTATAGCCTAACATTTTGTCGGAAAGAGAGTTAATTGAATATTCAACTCCAGCAGTGAATCTTGCAGGCATAAAAATTAATCTCTTAAATTCTTGAGAGTATTGCGCTCCTGCAACTCCAGTTTTATCGTGTGATAATCCATAAGCATTTGGATTTTTACCTGTTCCATAGTAGCTTTTTCTATCGATTAGTTGACCAGAAGCATATAAATTAAAATGTCTAACAAATCCATCACTAAAGATTTCATATTTTATTCCGCCTGCGTTTACATCATGTTCAGTCTGTTCTGTAATATCCGTTTCGTGGGGAACTAGATCTAGCTTGTTTCCACCTCTTCTATATTCATATAGACTGTGATATTCAAAAGTCAGTCTTGAGTTTGCCCCAAACTTACGATATCCTCTAAAACCAATGTTTCTAAGATTTAATTTTCCGATCTCTGTAAATCCATCACCATCGTAATCCATAGCAGAACGTTGACGAATAGAACCAAACAACATAATTCCAGTTTTATAATCTTCCGAAATAACCGAGCCATTGATCGTTGTATTAATATCATGGCTCCCACCTTTATAAAATCCGCTATTATTTGAAATAGTCAATGAATTCACAACTGGCTCCTTTGTAATGATATTAATTGTTCCTGCGACAGCATTTGATCCAAATGTTGCAGAGCCCCCGCCCCTCACAATCTCAACTCGTTCAATCATGTTTGCAGGAATCTGCTCTATCCCGTAAACACCTGCTAATGAACTAAACACTGGGCGACTATCAATCAAAATTTGTGAATATGAACCATCTAGTCCATTTATCCGCACCTGCTGGAAACCACAATTTTGGCAATTTGTCTCAACCCTTAAACCTGGCTGAAAACTCAATCCCTGAGCAAGGCAAACAGAATTGGTTGTCTCGAACATCTTTCCTGTTAAGACATTCACCACTGCAGGAGCCTCCTTCCTCCCTGTAGCACTCCTTGTTGCCGAAACAACAACAGTCTCCATCTGAATTTGATCCTCTTCTAGTTCAAAATTTATCTCTGTATTTTTCCCCTTTTCAATAACGACCTCTCTCTCCGATTTTTTATATCCGATTCCAGAAACCACGATAACCGCTCTCCCCTCTGGCAAATTTTTTAGATAAAAATGGCCAGTAGCATCTGTTGATGTTGCTATATATGTCCCTTTCAATGTGATATTTACAAAAGGTATGTGCTCTTTTGTAATCTTATCGGTTACATGGCCGAGTAGATTTGCGTCACTTTTTTGTTGTGCCGATAGATTAATGAAAATAAATAGAAGTATCGTTGAAAATATATAATGTTTCATGTCTGATTAGTTAATTGAATAATACGATAATCCCACAGAGAGTCTCTCTGAAGAAGTTAAATTAATAGTAAATAGAATTACAGACTGAAAACAGGAGGGCCTCTCTTGTTGATTTCAAAGATATTAAGCCGCTTAGAGAGTTGAAGATTGCGCTCTAAATCAACTACAACGCCTTTACCTAAACCGTAGGCAGCAAATAATGAAGAGATAACAATCGCAGTAGTCAGAAAATTTGATAGTTCTGAAATAAGGACAATTTGTGTTGATGTATGGGTGTGTCCGTTGCCTTTGGTATCTCCAAAAGGAGAAGTCGGGTGAGAGTGAACTATTGTTACTCCATTAATTATGTGAGTATGGTTGAAAAGGGTAATACAACCATAATACCACAGAAATAATGATAGTAGCAGAAATTTGATTGATGATTTTGTGTAGCTGTTCCTCACCTTTCGACTTAATTTGAGAGTGCGAAGATAAGTTAATATCATGTCTGGCACAAGAAATTAACATTCTAACCTAATAAATGTCTAATTTTATACTCAAACTCAATAAAATAATCTTATGAAAAAAATCAAACGGGTATTATTGCTGTTGACACTTATTGTGTCTTATAGCAGTGCTTTTGCAGAAGAGGCAAGACTTCTCAGGTTTCCCTCTATTAGCGATAAATTAGTCGTCTTCTCCTATGGAGGAGATCTATACAGCGTCTCTCCCGATGGCGGAACAGCTCGTCGTTTAACATCTCATATTGGATACGAAATGTTCCCGAAAATCTCTCCTGATGGCAAATTGATTGCGTTTACAGCTCAATACGATGGGAATACAGAGGTATATGTAATTCCATCAGAGGGAGGAATCCCAAAAAGAGTAACATTTACTGCGACTCTTGGAAGGGACGATGTTGGAGACAGAATGGGACCAAACAACATTGTACTTGGCTGGACTCCTGACGGAAAGAACATTCTTTATAGAACAAGAGCTTTCACGTTCAATGATTTTACTGGACAACTTATGACAGTCTCCATTTCTGGAGGTCTGCCTCAAGCAGTTCCTTTGAAAAACGGTGGCTTTGCTTCATTCGATCCTAAAGGGAAAAAACTTGCTTATAATTACATCTTTAGGGAATTTAGGACATGGAAGAGATACAAAGGCGGTATGGCGGATGATATCAGAGTCTTCGATTTTGACACTAAAAAGTCTGAAAGAATTACCGACAATACAAGTCAAGACATCTTTCCTATGTGGTCTCAAGATGGCAGTAAAATATTCTATATTTCGGACAGAGAGGATTATATGAATCTATATTCATACGATGTCAACTCTAAAAAGACAACAAAACATACCGAGTTTAATGAATATGACATAAAATTTCCATCAATTGGAAGTAATGCAATTGTTTATGAAAACGGCGGCTATATATATAAATATGACATAGTTAGTGGTAAAAACACGAAGCTTAAGATAGAGATCAACAATGATCTACTTTACAATAGAGAGGAGTGGAAAGATCTTTCAAAGAGTATTTCCGCATATTCAATATCTCCAAATGGTGAAAGGTTATTAGTTACTGCTCGTGGCGATATCTTCTCTGTTCCTTCAAAAGCAGGAGTAACTTATAATTTGTCTAACTCTTGTGAATCGAATGAAAAATTTGGTTCCTGGTCGCCTGATGGACAAAGCATTGCTTATGTTTCAGATAAAGGGGGAGAGTTCAATATTTACATAAAAGAGCTCAAGAGTGGAGTTGAGAAGCAACTAACTAATGTTAAAACAAATATTCTTGGAATTGAGTGGTCTCCAGATTCTAAATCAATTTTATGGAGCGATAAAAATAATAATCTTACAATCACTAATGTTAAAACTGGAAGTGAGACACTTGTAGAAAAGTCAGAGATAAGTCCAATGAATGATTATAATTGGTCGCCAGATAGTAAATTGATCATCTTTACTCGTCCCGGAAAAACTGTCAGTACAATTGTTGTTTATAATATAGCAGATAAGCAAAAGATTCAAATTACCGATGAATGGTACAGCTCAGGTGGAGGAAACTTTAGTAAAGATGGAAAACATATTGTTTTTACTTCGGCAAGAACATTTAATCCAACCTACAGTAATACAGAATGGAATCATGCGTACACTAATATGAATAAGATTTATGTCTTGCCTATTACCAAAGATGCAGAGGTTCCATTTGCTCTAAAAAATGATACTGTTGCTGTTGAAAAGCAAGCCCCTGCCGACAAAACTAAAGAAGCAAAAGCAACTTCGGCTAATACCTACTATTTCGACAATATCTCTTCAAGAATCGTAGAAATACCTGTTCAGCCTTCATTCTATGGTAATCTGCACATGATTGGAAAAACCATCTACTATGGCTCAAGAAGAGGGTCAGGAATGTATGATTTAGACTCTCAAAAAGAGACCGATCTTCAAGCATCGCTAATTTTTGGACCAGCTTATAAGAAGGCAATTGCACTAACTCCTGGTTCCATCCAAATCATTGATATTCCCAAAGCACCTATTGCTCCAGCAAAAGGGATTTCACTTGCGGGCGTTAAAAAGTTAGTCAACTATAACCAAGAGTGGATGCAGATCTATAACGAAACATGGAGACAAATGAGAGACTATTTCTATGCTAAGAACATGCATGGCGTAGACTGGAACAAGATGAAAAAAAGATATGAAGTTTTAGTGCCTCACGTTGCCCATAGGTCTGATCTTACTTACATCATCGGAGAGTTGATTGGAGAGCTAAATGTTGGCCATGCCTATTCGCAAAATGGAGAGCATCCCGAAGCAGAGAGAGTATTAACAGGACTTCTCGGTGCCGATTTAGTTAAAGCAGACAATGGTTACTATAAGATTACAAAGATTATTGCTGGTGCTAATTGGAGTAAAGAGACAAGATCTCCACTTACAATGCCTGGTGTAGAATTAAAGGAGGGCGACTTTATTCTTGCAATTAATGGTAATTCGGTTAAAGAGTCATCAAATATTTATGAGCTTTTAGCTGGAACAGCTGGAATCACTACAGAACTGACTGTTAATTCGACAGCTACAGAGGCTGGCGCTAGAAAAGTATTAGTAGAGCCTCTTGCAGATGAGTCACAACTTAGATATTATAGTTGGGTAGAAAACAATATCAAAAAGGTAAACGAAGCTACAAATGGAGAGGTTGGATACATCCATATTCCAGACATGGGAGTTGCAGGTCTCAATGAATTTGTAAAACATTATTATCCTCAGTTAACCAAAAAGGCTCTGATTATTGATGATAGAGGAAATGGTGGCGGTAACGTCTCTCCAATGCTTATAGAGAGACTCCAACGTACAATTACATTCTTCACTATGCACACAAATCAAACTGAAGGTTCAGTTAGCCCAGTTGGAACCTTCCAAGGGCCAAAAGTGCTTTTGATTAACGAATATTCAGCTTCTGATGGAGATCTTTTCCCATATCGCTTTAAGTTCAACAAGCTTGGTACTGTAATCGGTCGAAGAACATGGGGAGGCGTCGTTGGTTATAGTGGAACCGTTCCCGTAGTTGATGGAGGCTCAATAGTAACCCCATCATATGCACCTTTTGCAGCAGACGGAAGTGGATTCATTATTGAAGGAGAGGGAGTCACCCCAGATATTGACTTAGAAAATGATCCTTACAAAGAGTTCAATGGTCAGGATGAGCAGTTGACAAAAGCAATTGAGGTTGCTTTGAAACAGATGAAAGAGTTTCAATATAAAATGCCAATAATTCCAAAATTCCCAGATAAATCTCCAAAAAAATAGACAATTTATTCAACCGTATCGAGTCTAACCTCAATACGGTTGATTTTTTTTATTTTTCATAATTTCTAGAATATCCTCCATGCTCATTGATTTTAGACAGAACTGCTGGTCCTTTTAGTTCTGCCATAAAATTTTATCTCCGAAATAGTATGTAAAAAATTGTTACTGCATAAAGATTACAGAAAATCTACCCTTCAAAAAAGAGAATTTAACCCAAATATATCAGCAAGTAAATTTTGTAACTCATTATATTTTAGATATATTCGCAACAACGAAGCTAGATATCACAACTATTCTTGGTGGTTTAGAGTTATAACATACGATTTGTAAAATGAAAAAGCTAAAATTTATAATTATAAAAACGTCTGTTTATATTATTGCATTAATAGTGTTTAATGGATGCAATTGTCAACGAATAGAAAATGATCCAAATAGACTTATATCGTTTTATACATTAACAAATAAATTAAGTGTTGTTCAAAAGCCAAATGATAGGGTAATTAACTTAGTTTTTAGTAGTGATAATAAGTTTTACACAAATTATAATAAGTTTCACAAAGATTATTCGGAAAGAGATCCTCCTAATGACGATAGTTGGACGATAATTAAACGCAATGGAGATACTTTAAATTTTCCTTTTAGTCTTGATTCGCGAGAAGGGGAGCTATTGATGGATCGAACTGCATTTGGAAATAGACTAACAAATATTTTAATAACTAGTGATACCGATTTATCGATAGATTACCCTGCAGGAAGCTCTTTAAATGACCTATTTTATTTCTTTTCAAGTTCGCCTGACCAATATTTAAAAAACAAAGGGCTAATTGAAAATAGAATCAATGTAGATGAGTATTATAATCAGAATCTAGCTTTTTTTAATGAAAATTTTAAAAATTATATTGATCCTAATTCGATATTTAAACCTGTATTTGGGAAACTATCAGAAATAGATGTTTCAAAATTTAACATTCTTCTTTTAGATAGTTGGATATTTAGCCCTGCTCAAATAAATAAATTATTTTGTATAATAATTCCTTCAATACAGCCAAGCAATCCACTATCAATAAAAATTAAACTTTTTTTTGAAAAGGGTGGAGATACTGAATTGGTTGCGATAGTACCTGGCAGAGTGTAACAGCAACGCAGATAATACTTAAAAAATCACAGTTTTATTCAATAAAAAAGATAGGCAGCTCTCGTGGAGTGCCTTGATACTTTAATAATAGACTGTATATCAATAGCTATTTGAGGATAAAACACTGAATCCACCGTGTAACCC
>JASDTB010000089.1:0-48478 GCA_041441455.1 Bacteroidales bacterium | reverse complement strand
GCTTAAAAATAAAAAAGAAGGTAACTAAAAATCTCTTTTTAGTCACCCTCTTTTTATTATTTATAGCATTTTTACTTTTACATTATTACAATGCATAAGGTAATATTTATTTAATTCAAATTGCTCTACAAGAAGATAACTATAAAAAGGGTAACTAAAATTGCTTTTAGTCACCCTTATATAAATCATTATAAATTAAGCTTATGCTGGATTTTGCTTGATTTTAGGATTTGCATCAAGCTCATCTTTTGGAATAAACCATTGCCATCTAACGTCGCCTGCAGGTACGTCTGTTACAAGGCAAATTGATGCAACATGTAGTCCACCACCAGCGTTGTTGCTTTGAGGTCTAACAAGTGCTCTGTTCAATCTCTTTAAGTCTGTCCAGCTTCTTCCTTCGGCCCATAGTTCAATTCTTCTTTGCACTAGAATCTCTTCAATAAGAGCATCACCCGTTTTAGTAGATTTTACATATTGAGGATCTCTATCTTTTGCAAGAATATATAGAACATCCTGTGCCTCTGTTTGTTTATTTGCTTGTCTAGCAAGAGCCTCTGCTTCAATCAAATACATCTCAGCAACTCTAATCCAAGGAAAATCTCCACGGCTATCAGAAACAGAAACAGCCTTAAACTTAGAGTTCATATAGTTGTATCTTACTCCAGAAGGTGGAACCTCAGGTTTTTTGTCAGCAACTGCATTTGGATAGAAGAATGTTTTTCGAACATCTGTTGCAGTTATTTGATCAAATAACTCCTTGTTAATTGATTTTGGACTTTGACGAATTGCTGTAGCATTAAAGTTATGCGACATAAATGCGTAGAACGAATAGAAGTATAATGTTTGATCTTCTTGAACATGTGATGACCAAAGATTTTCAGGATTGTTATAATCGTTATATCCTAAAGCGTGTTGTGCTGTCGTCATGAAAGAGTAACCTTGTCTGGCAGCATTTGCAGATGAAGCAGCAAGAGTCCAATTGCCTTGTACAAGTGCTACTTGTGCCTGGATTGCCTGAGCAACAGATTTATTGATATGAGACTTGTTCGATCTGGTATATCCATCAAGCAAAGTAATTGCGTCTGTAATATCTTTGTTGATCTCTGTATAAACCTCCTCTACTGTATTTCTTGCTTGACCTTCATAGGTATTTGCTTTCATATAAGGTACACCATCTTGAGAGTTTGTTGTGCCTGACTTATATCTCTCTGCATATAACTGAACTAGCATAAAATGTGCCCATGCTCTATATGTAAGTGCTTGACCCTTTACATAACCTTTCTCTTTTGCATCACCATCAATAGCATCTATGTTATTTATGATTTTGTTTGCATTACTGATAAGTCTATAGAGGTTATTCCACCAAAGAGGTTGTGTTGCTCTATCATTCCTATGATCAACCCACTGATATGTTCCTCTAAACCATCCATTTGCAGATGTATTGAATACGATATCCTGACCCATCATGTCGATAGTAAGGTACATTCCAGCAAATCCACCATTTGATTGAGAACTATTATATTGAATGTACATAGATCTGTGAAGACCGTTTAGAGCACCCCAGGCACCCTGAACGCTGTTAAAAACGACATCACCCGAAAGCATGTCTGTAGGCTGTGTTTCAAGATAGTCCTCTGTACATGAAACTGGGACCATAATCAAACTAGCAATTAATATTATAAGAGCTGATTTTATTTTTTTCATTGTTAATCTAGATTAAAAGTTAAGATTCAGACCTAATGTCACTGTTCTGTTGAAACCAAGCGAGTTGTTTACTGTTCCATCGAAATTCTGCATTGGGTTCAAACCTTTTCTTGCTGAGAATAGTGCAAGGTTCTCAGCTGTAGCAAATACTTTTAGACCTTTGATTTTCATCATTTTCAAGAAAGTTGGTTTAAAGTTGTATCCTACAGAGATGTTTCTTAATGCAAGATAGTCCGATTTAACAAGCCATCTGCTAGATGCTGCATTGAATGCAGTAGTTTTTGCATTATCCATTCTTGGAACATTAGTAATTTGACCAGGAGTTGTCCATCTATCCATAATTTCAGAAGCCTTAGCAACACCCATTCCTCCTGTTGACATCAAGCCAGCCCAAGCTGCATCATATGATTTTCCACCTAACGAATAGTTAAACTGAATAGACACATCAAATCCATAGATATTGAAGAAAGGAGTAATAGAACCGTATACCTCTGGAAGAGCAGTTCCTGCCCAATCATATTTAGCTTTATTTTGGTTGTTTGTTACTCTAACATCATTGATTATTTTGCAATCAGCATCTGCCCAAGTAATGATATAGTTACCATTTGCATCTTTGCGGTCATCGAATAGATATAGAGCATCTCCATTTGTTGGATCAACTCCATACCATTGTCTCAACCAATAGTCATATACCGAACCACCTTCCATTCTCTTGAAGTTTCCGTCAACGATACCATCAATTCTATTTTGCTCTGGAAGTCTTGTGATTTTATTTTTGATCAATGTTGCATTTGCATTCAGACCAGCTGTAATATATTTAGACTCATATAGTTTGAAATTTAGGTCAATTTCAAAACCTCTATTATACAGACTACCCACGTTTCTATCTTGATTTACATATCCTGTAGATGGAGCTAAAGGCAGACTGAAGATAAGGTCTCTAGACTCTTTGTTAAACCAGTCAATTGTACCTCTTACTCTATTATTCAAGATTGAGAACTCTAAACCTAAGTCAGCTTGAATAGTTGTCTCCCAAGTAAGATCAGGATTACCAGGTCTTGTACTTTGTATAAAGCCAGGCTCTGGACCATTGTTATAATAACTATAAAGTACTTGCCATGCATAATAGCTGATACCGCCGTCGTTACCATTAAGACCATATGATGCTCTGAATTTCAAGAAGTCTACCCATGAAACTGATTTCATGAATTTTTCTCTATCAATTCTCCAACCAGCACCAATTGACCAGAAGTTACCCCATCTAACATTCTTGTAGAACTTAGAAGAGCCGTCGCGACGATATGATCCTTCTGCTGTAAATCTTCCATTATCGAAAGAGTAAGTTGCTCTTGAAAGAAAACCCTCTACTTTATGAACATCTAAGAATGAATATACATCATTAGTAGTTGTAAAGTTGATAAGCTCATCATTACCAGGAACGATAATTCCTTGACGGAATGCATATAACTCTTTGTATTGGTTACTATAGTTTTCATGACCTACCATTGCAGTAATCTCATGACGACCAAATGATTTATTATAAGATAGAATTTGAGTATTGTTCCATGTATATCTTAGTGTGCTCTCTCTTCTAGATCTTCCTTGTGGAGCACCATCACCTACGATTGTATTTTCATATCTTGATTCAAGATATTGATTAACGTCCAAAGAGTTAGTCACTCTAAATGTGAAGTCTTTCAAGAAATGGAATTCAGCATAAACTCTAGACTGAATAGTGTTTCTATCAAAAAGAATATTGTTAAGCATGTGCTCAGCAATACCATGTCTACCATTATTTTGCACCCTTGCACCATAAGTAACTCCGTTTTGAATCACAGAAGCACCTAAATCCCATACTTTCTCGCCATTGTTATCTAAAATATAGTCACCAGTAACTCTGTCGTGCTTGTAAACAGGATAGATAGGACCCATTGTTCTTGCAAAATAGATAGGGTTCGCATATCCTGTAGAGCTTTCTAAGTTTGCTTGAGTTGATTTGTTAGTTGAAGCGTTAAGGTTAATACCATAACTAAACCATTTTACAGGCTTGAAGTTAACATTAGCTCTAGCAGAAAGTCTCTCATAGTTTGTCTTTTTTAACCAGCCGTTATCTTTGATATAACCTACAGAAACATAGTAGTCAGAGATATCATTTCCTCCATTAGCGATAATATTTGCCTCAGTTCTTGAGCCAATTTGTTCAACTGGTCCATACCAGTCAGTATCGTCTCCCCAAAGAAGGGTGTTTGCATTTGGATTCAATTTCCCATTTACATCTACAACTTGATCGTTAGCAATTCCTTTGAAAGGGTTGTAACCTAAAGAAGATACGATACCATTTGAAGTACTACCTGAAGCTAATATACTAGCTTGGTCAATTGGGCGTGTAGGGGTAATCAAACTGTTTCTAAGTGATTCCCACATAATTGGATAGTACTGAAATGCATCAATTCTATCATACTCAGGTAAACCTCTTGTTGAAAATCCTTGAGAAAGGTTGATAGCTACATTAAGTTTGTCTTTTTTACCTTTTTTTGTAGTAATCATAATCACACCATTTGATCCTCTTGAACCATAAAGTGCTGTAGAAGCAGCATCTTTCAAAATATTCATTGATTCAATGTCTGATGGATTAATGTTAGACATAGATCCTACAAATGGAGATCCGTCCAAAACGATTAATGGAGATGAAGAATAGTTTACAGATCCGATACCACGAATTCTTATCGATGGGTCATCACCAGGCTGACCGAAAGATGTATTTACCTGAACACCAGGAGAGGTACCAGATAAGGCAGCAAGAGCTGTTGTAACAGGTCTCTTTTCGATTGTGGCAGAATTAACAGAGTTGATAGCGCCTGTAACGCTTGATTTCTTTGCTGTACCGTATGCAACCATTACAACCTCGTCTAGAGCGAGAGCATCTGGTTCCATAACAACATTAACAACTTTTCTGTTTTCGACTTTAACCTCAATTGTCTTATAGCCTATAAAGCTAAAAACAAGAGTAGCAGTAGGATTAGCATTGATGCTATAACTTCCGTTGTCGGCTGTTGTAGCACCGGTTGTGGTACCTTTAACCTGTACGTTCACAAACGACAAGGGCATGCCAGACCCTTGTTCCGAAACAGTTCCAGTAACTTGAAATGGCTGAGCTGACAATACAGTCGACACCACAAGAAACAGACCTGTCAAAATAAGGCAGATTCTTTTCATTTAGTTTGGTTTTAGTTAGTAATTGAGTTATAATATTTGGTTTAGTTTGAGTCATAAAAAAAGGGAGTATATCTACACTCCCGACACAAAAATATTACGAATTTGTAAAAAAACAATAACTAAAACAGAAATAAATGAAGATTTAGTTTCAAAAATAAACGAAAATGTTAGTAATAAACCATTTAAAATTTCAAATTATTTTTTCAAATAATAGATACACTTAGTGCAGCATTAATGCCATCTATAGCAGAAGAAACGATACCACCAGCATATCCCGCACCCTCACCACAAGGAACTAAACCCTTGATTGATAGGTGCTCCATTGTCTCAGAATCTCTGGTAATTCTAACAGGAGAGGAAGTTCTTGATTCTACACCAAGCATCATAGCATCCTCAGAAACAAAGCCTTTCATCTTTTTATCGAAAATATAAAATGCCTGCTTCATTCTTGAAGCTATATGCGAAGGCAAAAGTTCGTGCAAAGGAGCTTTAATTACACCCGGATTATACGAAGTTGCTGGCAAAGAGGTTGATAATCTATTTTTCAAGAAATCAGTCACCCTTTGAGAAGGTGCTTTTAGTCCGTCTGATGCAAAGTTGAACATCAACTCCTCCATCGAGGCTTGAAACTCCATAAGTGAGAGTACTCCATGTTTTTCAAATTCTGGAAAATCACCTGGCTCAATAGAGACAACGATTCCAGAGTTTGCCCACTTTGAATTACGCGCAGAATTTGACATTCCATTTAGAACGGTCTGACCTTGTTCTGTAGCAGCTGGCACCAAAATTCCTCCTGGGCACATACAAAAAGAGAAGACTCCTCTATTTTCAATTTGGGCAACAAGTGAGTATTCTGCCGCAGGCATATATGGCTGGTATTTACCATGATATTGAACTTGATTAATCAGAGATTGTGGATGCTCAACCCTTACTCCCAATGCAAATCCCTTTACCTCCAAGTGCCACTCTTTACGTGCAAAAAGACGATAAATATCCCTAGCAGAATGCCCTGTCGCTAAAATCACTCGATCAGACAAAAATTTTCTCCCATCTGCAACAACAACACCTTTTACCTTTCCGCCCTCTGTAATTATATCTTCAACCCTCGTATTGAAGTGATACTCTCCCCCACAATCAATTATGCGCTTACGGATATTTTCCATTATGCCCGACAATCTATCGGTGCCTAAGTGAGGATGGGCGTCGATCATAATGCTATTGTCTGCACCAGCATCAACCAGTCTACTTAATACCTCGTAAACATTTCCTCTCTTTACAGATCTAGTATATAACTTACCATCTGAATAGGTCCCTGCTCCTCCCTCTCCAAAACAATAATTGCTATCGGGATCTACTTGACCAAATCTATTTACAGCAACCAAGTCCTTCTTTCTTTCATGTACATCCTTGCCGCGTTCAAGGATTACAGGTTTAAGCCCTAACTCTATTAGTTTTAAAGCTGCAAAAACGCCAGCAGGGCCTGCTCCTACAATGATTACCTCTTTTGAAGAGGCAACATTTCTCTCTTGAAATCCAACATATCTCTCCGTAGGCAACTCATCCTTTCTTGTAGCCTCTACTTTATATCTAAAAAGAATATCTTTCCCCCTTGCATCTAATGAGCGCCTTGTCACTACTGCTCTACCCACCATTTTAGGCTGAATACCAAGCACTTTTGCTGCCTGAGGAATTAAATCCTGCTCGGTTATAACTTTACTTATTGGAAACGCTATTTCAAATTCTTTCATAATCTAATGCTCTTGATACTGGTGCTACGTCTATCGGTGAGACTAAGCCATTAATAAATCTATAATAACCCGTAATACCAATCATTGCTGCATTATCGGTGGTAAATTTCAGTTCAGGTAAGAAAATCTTCCAACCTCTTTTTTTCGATTCTATAACCATTGCATCGCGTAGTCCAGAGTTGGCGGAGACGCCTCCTGCTAATGCAATCTCCTTGATTCCCGTATCTTTTGCTGCCTTGATTAACTTTTCCAATAATATAGTAATCAGTGTTTTTTGGAAAGAGGCACAGATATCATTAAGATAAGTTGGTATAAAATCCGGATTCTCCTTTACACTATCTCTTAAAAAATATAAAAGAGATGTTTTAACTCCGCTAAAGCTATAGTTATAACCCTCTATACGTGGTTTTGAAAATTTAAATCTTTCTGCATCTCCAATCTTAGCTAATTTATCTACAACAGGACCTCCTGGATAACCAAGATCTAACACTTTTGCACATTTATCAAAAGCCTCGCCAACAGCATCATCAATAGTATGTCCAATGATTTCAAACTTAAGATAATCTGTCACCTTAACAATTTGAGTATGGCCACCTGATACTAAAAGAGTTAAAAATGGAAATTTGGGAGGATCGTACTCTCTATCTTTCTGCCGTATAAAGTGAGACAGAATGTGGCCGTGGAGATGATTCACATCGACTAATGGTTTTCCAAGTGAAATGGAGAGACCTTTGGCAAACGACGTACCGACCAAAAGAGACCCAAGTAGTCCTGGCCCTCTTGTATATGCTATAGCGTCTATATCTTCTAATTGAATACCAGCATTTTTGACAGCTAAATCAACTACTGGCAGAATATTTTGCTGATGTGCCCTCGAGGCCAACTCTGGTATTACACCACCATATTGGCGATGAACCTCTTGGCCTGCCATAATATTAGACAGTAACAGTTCGTCCTTTAGAACCGCTGCCGATGTATCATCACAAGAGGACTCGATTGCAAGTATTGTTACAGATTTCATTTTTGTCATTAAAAGCGGATGCAAAAATGACAAAAAAATTGATTAGTTTTGTATATTAATACGCCGAAATATAAAGACTTTAAAAAAAATAGCAACTATAATTCTGATTATAGCCGCAATGACTCCCGTTGCTGCTTATCTTGCATTGCAACTTCCCGTACTTCAAACATGGGCTGCAGGAAAAGCAACAAAAGTCCTTTCAAAAAAATTAAATACAGAAGTTTATGTCGGCAAAGTCTATTATGTGTTCTTTAACAAACTTATCTTAAAAGATGTCCACATCCTTTACACACCTAAAGACACTTTGTTAAACTGTAAAAAATTATCTGTAAGTATCTCGTCAATCAATCTTCTTAATTCAGATTTCTCCTTTGGACGAGTTAAATTGGAAGATGGAGTCTTTAATTTAGTCAGCGAAAGCAGGTATAGTACAAATCTTGATCGTATCTTCAAAACAAAAGAGAAAAAAAGCGTAAAAGACACTACAAAATCGGCCCCGTTAAACCTCAATACAAAAGAGTTAATTCTTAAAGATTTCAGATTTAGCCTAAAAAACAAATTTACTTCGGCTGTCGATTATGGAAAAGAGTACATTAACTTCTCCGATTTAAACGTAAGAGATATTGATGTTGATATCCGAAAAATCAGATATTCAGGAGATACTCTTTTTGCAGACATTAGAAATATTAGTTGTATAGATAAAAGTGGTTTTAAATTAGAGAGATTGAATGGGCAGCTAGAATTAAGTTCTAAAGAGGCTAGAATAAACAATTTAATTCTTAATGACGGAACGACAAAAATCAACGCCAACTATTTTGCGTTTAAATATGAAAAGGCTAAAGATTTTGCAAGCTTTACAGAAAAGGTAGTTATGGAGCTAGATATGAAAGATTCATATTTAAACTTTGCAACAATCGGAAAAATTACTCCATCACTAAGTAAAAATAAATTAGGTTTTTTTGCAACAGGATTAATAAGAGGAACAGTATCAAATCTCAGGACAGATAGCCTGCATGTAATTTCTGAATCTGGACTTACAGACATTAATATTAATGCAAGGATTTCTGGTTTGCCAAAAGCAAAAGAGTCAATGGCATTTATTGATGTAAACAACTGCAATACAACAAGCTTAGACATCGCCTATATTATTTCTGCAATCAATAGTTCTAAACCAATAAAACAACTGACAAGCCTTTCTCCTTTCGTAAAATACAATTTTAAGGGAAGGTTAGCTGGACTATTAACCGACTTTGTTGCTAATGGACACCTCAGTTCAAATGTTGGAGAAATTGATGCTGACGTTCTGCTAAGAACGAATAAGAAAGCAGGAGGAATAGAGCTTATTGGAAATCTAAAATCTGAATCATTCGATGTAGGTAAGTTGATGATGAAGAGCAACCTTGGAAAACTTACTTTAAAAACAACAGTTTCATCACTGCTTAGAGACGAAAGAGCTGGAGGAAATAGATTCTTAATCGACAGTCTAAACATTAGTAATCTTGGTTTAAACGGCTACAATTACAAAAACATCCAAGCTGTTGGTAGATACGAAAATGAGAAGTTTGATGGAAAGATTATTTGTCATGACCCAAATCTCGATTTTATATTCCAAGGACTATTTGGTCTTTCATCAAAAACAGATTCTTATTACGATTTTTATGCAAATATTATTTATGCAAATCTTGCAGCCCTAGGATTCGATAAACGTGACTCCGTTTCCAGGGTCTCTTTCAGAACTATTGCAAATTTTACTCAGACCCAAAAGGGAGATATTGTAGGAGAAATTGATGTAAGAGGTCTGAATTTTACCAATAGTAAAGGTGATTATGAAATTGGAGATATCATTTTAAACTCCGTTTCAAACCAAGATAAGTTCTACGCAACATTACGCTCTGAATTTGCTCATGCAGTATATGATGGCCCTGAAATCTTTACCTCCTTCATTGAAAAGATAAAAGAGAACGTATTAAATGAGCATATTTCGAACCGATTCTCATTTACGCAAAGAGAAAAACCAGTAAAAGATGGCAAATATAATTTTGATATCGAATTCTTCGACACAAAAGCTGTGACAGAATTATTGCTTCCTGGTTTAAACATTTCAAAGCACTCTGTTCTAAAAATTGATCTTAACGAAAAGAATGAAGTCAATTTATATTTAAAAAGCTCCCTGCTTGGATTTAAAAACTATAGTTGTGAAAATTTAAACATTCAGGGAAAATCAAATAATAACATGGCTGATGTTAATATCAGTTCAGACAGACTTAGCCTTGGTGGATTTACTCTTGATAGTACAAAAACTAGATTGGGTTTGACAGATAATTTGGCAACAGTTAGAATAGGATTAAAAAATTCGGGAGAGTATAATAGCCATCTTCTATTCTCATCTGATGTAAAATTCATCAAAAGTGTTGCAGATCAAAAAAATATAACAGAAATAGTAGTTAATCCTTCGATCCTTAAAATTAATAAACAGGAGTGGAGAATTGACAAGTCTTTCGTCTCATTGCAAGACAGTTTAATTTCTGTAAGTGATTTCAGAATCAGCAATGCGAATCAAGAGTTAAAGATTAATGGTAAAATTTCTCGTGAATCGGACGAAAGTCTTAGAGTTGATGTTAATGAGATGGATATCTCTCCGATTAACATGTTTATTGGAAAACCATTTAATATTCAAGGAAAGTTTACTGGCCACTCTGTGATTAGTGATTGGTATTCAAATCCAAAAGTTTCGATGGATTTGAAAGGAAGAGATCTCTATGTTTACAACAACAAGGCAGGTGATATTACTCTTAAAAGTGAGTGGAATAATGAAAGACGTCTTTTCGATGTTAATATAAAGAACAACCTTGGCAGTTCTATTCCTTTAGAGATTACTGGAACATTCAAACCACAGGGAAGTATCTTAGATTTAAGTGCCAGTCTTAGCGATTTATCTGTAATCTATTTTGAACCATTTTTAAGTGATATTATCACAAAAACTAGCGGAAGTCTTAGTGGAGAACTCTTCCTAAAAGGACCTCCAGATAAATTAGAGCTAACAAGTAGAAATAGCAGATTCAACAACTTTGCATTCACAGTAAATTTCACAAAAGTTCCATATATTCTTGATGGAGGAATAAAATTAACTGAAGATGCAATTGTTTCCGATAACGCCATTATTAAAGATTTGTTTGGGAACAGCGGAAGTGTGACTGGTGGACTATTTCACCGTTATTTTGCCAATATGAGATTGAATACCAGAGTAGATTTTAGAAATATGGAGTGTCTAAAAACAATTGAAAACGACAATCCAAGTTTCTATGGAAATGCATTTGGTAGTGGATCTATCAGTATTATTGGACCATTTTCCAATATCTCAATGGATATCTCAGCGACAACAAGCAGAAATACAGTGGTTCACATCCCTGTCTCTTCTTCGTCAGAGGCAACTAAAACTAATCTACTCAGCTTCATTGAACCACCTAAGAAAAGCGTATTCAATGAAGATCTAAAGATTAAATCAAAAGAGAAAAACAGACAAGGCACAGAGCTTGATTTAAAATTAAAATTGAGTGTTACACCTGATGCCGCGATGCATATCGAGATTAATAAATCTGTAGGAGACATTATTACAGGATTTGGAACGGGACTTATTTCGTTAAATGTTAATCCTAAAAGAGAGGTCTTCTCAATCTATGGCGACTATTTAATTGACAGAGGAGATTATCAATTTGGATACGCTTTAAAGAAATTTTCCATCATGCAAGGAGGAAACATTACCTTCAATGGCGATATCTTAAAAACGAACCTAAACCTTACTGCTGCATATAGGACAAAAGCATCTGTCAACACACTTATTTCCGATACAAGCTCCGTTAGTAATAGAAGAACTGTTGATTGTCTGATTAAGATGACAGGACCACTAATGAATCCTTCACTAGCTTTCAGTATAGACATCCCAGATATTGACCCAACAACTAAGACTCGTGTAACAGCAGCTTTAAATACAGAAGACAAGGTTGTTCGACAAGTGATGTCACTATTAGTTACTGGTAGCTTTGTTCCAGATATGCAATCAAATATTGTGAATAATACTAATATTTTGTATTCAAATTTAACTGAAATTCTTTCTAACCAACTTAATAACATCTTTAACCAGCTCGAGATTCCTCTCGACTTAAACTTCAACTACCAACAAGCATCGAATGGAAAAGATGTTTTTGACGCTGCTATTTCTGCACAGTTATTGAATAATAGAGTGATTGTAAACGGGAACATTGGAAATTCACAATTTTCGGATAAGACTAATGCCGTTGTTGGAAACTTTGAGGCAGAGGTTAAACTCGACGATAAAGGTAAATTGAGAGCAAAGATTTTTTCAAGATCAGCCGACCAGTACTCCAATTATCTAGACGGTAGTCAAAGAAATGGAGTAGGTATAGCATACCAAGAGGAGTTCAACTCTTTTAAAGAGTTAATTAACAGGATTTTCAAGAAAAAGAAGAAGAAAAAATCAAAGTAAGACTTTAACTATTTTTCCAATTTGCTCCTTATCAAAAGGCTTTTCTACTTTGATATAATTACGAGTATATCCAAACATTTTTCCACCTCTCTGAGTACTTTCAAATAAAACCTCTTCTGCTGTTCCTTTAAACTGATCACAAAACTCCGTATGAAGTCTGTCTGACAATTGAGTCAATCTCTCAACTCGAGCGGTTTTATCGGAATCATGCACTTGGTCATCATAAGATGCAGCAGGGGTATCTGCCCTCTTAGAATAGGGGAAAATATGAAGAAAAGCTGGCTTTAGATCGCTCAGAAAATTATACGTGGTTTCAAACTCCTCGTTTGTCTCTCCAGGAAAACCAACAATCACATCAATCCCAATAAACGCCTCAGGCATATATTTTCTGATAAGTTCAATTCTAGAGCGGAAAAGGGTTGTATTATACCTTCTTTTCATCAACGCTAAAATTGTATCAGAACCCGATTGAAGAGGAATATGAAAATGAGGTAAAAATTTTACGCTTTTCGAAATCCATTCAATAATCTCCTCTGTAAGAAGATTAGGCTCTATCGAGGATATTCTGTAACGATCAATCCCAGGAACTTGTTCTAATGCCTTAATGAGGTCGAAAAAGCTTTCACCAGTACTCTTTCCAAAATCTCCAGTATTAACACCAGTAAGTACAATTTCTTTAATTCCCTTTTTACCCCTCTCTTCTGCTGGTCAAACTAAAAAAGACAGTTCCAGATTTCTGCTTTTACCTCTTGCCAAAGGAATTGTGCAATAAGAACAATGGTAGTCACATCCATCCTGAACTTTTAAAAACGATCTAGTCCTGTCATCAGATGAATATGCTGGAAAAATAGAAGAGACCTCTTGAATAGAACATGAAAATGATTTACCATTTCCTTTAGATGTCAACTGTGAGACCTTCATAAATAAATTCTCCTTTTGATCAGCTCCTAAAACTAAATCCACACCCTCTATTGAGAGAATTTCATTAGGTTTTAACTGCGCATAACATCCAGTTACGGCAATAATGGCATCGGGATTTATTTTATGTAATTTTCTTATTGTTTGTCGGCATTTTTTGTCGGCATGTTCAGTAACCGAACATGTATTTATAACATATATATCGGCAACCTTTGATGATGGGACTCTCTCATATCCATGCTCAGTAAATTGACGAGCAAGACTAGAAGTCTCAGAAAAATTAAGTTTGCAACCCAAAGTTACAAAGGCAACTCTATTATTTAGTACCATAATTGATTATAGCGACATTATAACTTTCGAAGCCTCTACTTTTCCCCCAATCGGAGGATTCAATTTCGAGACCGAAATTTCAGATGATTCAATTTGAGGAAATTTTTGTTTAACCGCGGTAAGAATTCTATATGCTACATTCTCCAACAGTTTTGATTTTTTTGCCATCTCCTCTGAGATAACTCCATATATCTCTTGATAATTAACTGCGCTCTCCAGCGAATCAGTTACAGCGGCATCAAACATATTATATTCCGCACTATAACTAACAATAAACTTATTACCAATTATTTGCTCCTCTTCAAAGCAGCCATGATAGGAGTAAAACTCCATATTTAATAATTCAATTTTGTCTCTTCCCATAATTATAAAATAAAAACTGCAGGTCTTTTATTCAAATCAGGATTGACTTTTTTCCAATCCATCATTGTCAAAGTCCTTATATATTCATCACTCATGCCAATATTACAAGCAACTGTGAGTTTTGTTCCTTTATCACAAACCGAGATAAAATCGTTTAAAAGTGCATTGTTTCTGTATGGAGTTTCGATCATTATCTGAGTCTGCCCGTTTACAACAGAGAGCCTCTCTAATTGTTTAATTTTGCTTTTCCTTGCCTCTGGTTTGACTGGCAGATATCCATTGAATGCAAATGACTGACCATTCTTTCCCGATGCCATTAAGGCCATCATAAGCGAAGATGGGCCAGTTAATGGAATAACTTTAACATCATGAACATGGCACAACTCAACCAAACCTGCACCAGGGTCTGCTACAGCAGGAAGTCCTGCCTCACTTATCAATCCAGCCCTCCCCTCTTTTAAAACAGCATCCATAATAGCTGAATACTCCTCACTCTTTGTGTGCTCATTTAACTCTAACAATGTTAGAGAATCTATTGCACCCTTATGCCCTGTTTTAGAGAGAAATCTACGTGCACTTCTCATCTCTTCAACAACAAAAAGTTTCAGTTGAGGAATAATATTAAGCACCGATTCTGGAAGAACCAGTGATGGCTCAGTCTCTCCAAGCGGCGTTGGAATTAAGTATAATTCTCCTTTCAATTTTTTTTCGCAAAGGTATAAAAATTCCTACCTTTATGAAGAGTTGAATTATTAACAGACATGCTTTGTGAATGGAACTAATTGAAAAAGCAAGAGTGACATTTTTAGGAACAGGCACCTCTCAAGGAGTACCAATGATTGGATGTGACTGCTCAGTATGCACATCATCGGATTCTAAAGACAATAGACTTCGCTCTTCAGCATTGCTAGAGATTAATGGATTGACTATCGTAATAGATGCAGGTCCCGACTTCAGACAACAGTTACTAAGAGCAAAAGTAAAGAGAATCGATGCAGTACTATTGACCCATGAGCACAAGGATCATACTGGAGGGCTAGACGATATTAGAGCGTTTAATTACTTAACACGTAAAGCTGTTCCAGTTTATTGCGAACAACGAGTTGCTGAGTCACTTAAAAGAGAGTACTCTTATGCATTTTCGGAACATAAATATCCAGGTGCTCCAGAATTTGATATTAGAATTATTGATGAGACCCCTTTCAAAATTGAGTCATTGATTGACAAAAGTAAAAATGTAGAGATTATCCCTCTTAGAGCTTATCACTACAAACTACCTGTATTAGGTTTCAGGATTGGTGATATTGGGTATATAACAGACGCTAATAGAATAGAAGATAACACATTTTTAAAACTCAAAGCTCTTAATGTTTTTGTAATCAATACAGTAAGAAGAGAGAAACATATTTCTCACTTCTCTCTATCCGAAGCAATTGATGTCATTAAACGAGTTGATGCCAAATCATCATATCTTACTCATCTTTCACATCAGATTGGAACTCACAAAGAGCTTACTGAGTCATTGCCAAAGAATGTATATGCAGCATATGACAAATTAATAGTGGAGGGTTAACGTATGGATCGGCTTAATATCGGAATCACAGGAATGTCTGGGTTTATTGGCTCAGCATTAGCGAACTTTTTCACTCAGCAAGGTTACGCAGTTAAGCCGATCAAGCGAAATTTTACACCTTCTGATTTAATTGAATTTGATGTAATTATCAATTTAGCAGGTAAAAACATCAATTGCAATTGGAACAATACTAACAAGAGAGAGATTTTAGAGAGCCGTGTTACAACTACAAGGCATATAATTAACAGCTTAAATAATCTACCAATAAAACAGAGAACAATAATCTCTGCTTCGGCTATTGGGTTTTACGAATCCTTTTCATCTACAAATGAAGTTGTTCGCTTTTCAGAGACAGAATATTGCTCGGGAAGAGGATTTCTCTCCGAAGTTTGCAAGGCATGGGAGTCAGAAATACCCGAATCAACTCAAACATTAAGGACAGTAATTTGCAGATTTGGACTTGTACTATCACCTAAGAGTGAAATCATAAAAAAAATGTCTGCACTAAAATTTATTAGTACAATTCCTGTCCCAGACAGTGGTAATCAAATTATCTCCTGGACCTCTTTAGACGATTTATGTAGAGCTATTCTATTTATCATCACAAATAGCGAGTGTCAAGGTGTATTCAACATCACCAATCCGCAAACAATAACAAACAACATTTTAGCTAGTTACCTTCTTAAAAACAATCGAATCAAAATTATACCTAAGATCCCTAAAAGAATCATTAAAATAGCATTTGGTGAGAGGTCGGAACTAGTACTAAATTCGCAAGATATATATCCAGAGCGGCTTTTAGAAAAAGGTTTTATTTTTAATTCTACTCCAAATTTATTATATTTGTGAAAACGGATATGATATGGAGCAGAAAATTCATTCAAATTTCAAAAAAAATCTGCCCGATATTTATCGCTTAGCTCACGCTTCTGATTGTGAGTCTGATTTCCTCAAATATCTGAGAGAGTACATCATTGATAAATCTAATCGGGATGGTGATAGTTACCAAGAGACTGTCGCTGATACTATTTTAACTATGATTGACAATGAGTCAGAAGTTGTTGAAGACCTTTCAACTGGCAAAAAATTGTTCTTCGATCTATTTAACAACCTCTGGTATTTTCTAAAGTTCAAAGATAGTAGCTTTTGCAAACCTGATTTATTCGAAGATATCTATAATTTGTTATGCATTGTGGTTTTAAAAAGGGGTATAACTTCTATTTCAGATAAATCCTTTGAAAAAATGATGGCAAAGTGGGATAGCGGCTGTGAATCAAAGATTATGAAAGTTCGCAAAGCCAACATCGAAAAGATCAAATATCTTCTAAAGCAGAAAATTGAAAACAAAAACGGATGTGGAAGATATAAATTTCACGAAGAGATGAGTGAAAAAGAGAAAATTGATCAAATTTCAAGCTGGTGGTCGGATTATCAGTTTCATCTTACCCTAGCAATTAAATCTCCGTTAGAGTTAAATCATTTTTTGGGTAACTCTCTGTCGAATGAAACAATGAGAATTCTAAAAAGAGCAAAAGCAAAAGGAATTCCCTTTTTTGTAACACCATATTACCTATCCATTTTGAATCAAAGTGGAGCGCATTTTAACGACGAATCTGTAAGGAGTTATATTATTTACTCCGAAAATCTTGTAAAAACATATGGAAATATAAAAGCCTGGGAAAAAGAGGATATCGTAAAAAAAGGAGAGCCTAATGCAGCAGGTTGGATCATCCCTTATCCAGAAAATATACATAGAAGATACCCAGAAGTTGCAATTATGATCCCAGACACCAGAGGAAGAGGATGTGCGGGATTATGTGCAAGTTGCCAACGATTATACGGATTTCAAAAAGAGACTTTAAACTTCGATTTTGATCTACTAAAACCGAAAGCCACTTGGGATAAAAAACTAGCTGATATCATGAAATATTTTGAAGATGATGATCAGTTAACAGACATTTTAATTACTGGAGGCGATGCATTAATGAGCAGAAACAAGACTTTGAAAAAAATTCTTGATGCAGTGTTAAAAATGGCTACACTTAAAAAGAACTTCAAAAGAGTTAGGTTGGGGAGCAGACTACCAGCTTATTTACCAATTAGAATTGATCCTGAACTTATTGAAATACTTAGTCGCTTTAAAAATGATGCCCTTAAAGTTGGTGTTGAGCAATTTATTATCCAAACCCATTTTCAATCTCCATTAGAAATTACTCCAGAGGCAGTTACTGCTATTAAGCAACTACAGTCTGCTGGATGGATTATTAGCAACCAGCACGTTTTCAATTCAGCTGCTTCGCGAAGAGGCCATAACAGTCGCTTAAGAAACGAACTGAACAAGCTAGGTATAATCCCATATTATACATTTATTGTTAAGGGATTTAAAGAAAACAGGGATATATACGCTCCGCTTTCAAGGGCAGCACAAGAGATTGCCGAAGAGAAAATTAGAGGATATTTACCAGAAGGTAAAAGCATTAGTTTCTCAAAAGGTTTTATAAAAACAAATGATCAATCTAAATTCATTACAGACTATTTAAAATCTGAAGCAATTCCGTTTATCTCCTCCGACAGAAGCGTTCTTAATTTGCCAGCAATTGGCAAGAGTATGACTTTTAGTCTTGTATCTATCTTACCGACTGGTCAAAGAGTCTTTAAATTTGAATACGATCACACAAGAAAACACAGTCCAGTTATTAAAGAGATTAAAAATGTCTATATAACTGAGAATAGGTCTATATTATCTTATTTAAATGATTTGTCCAGAATGGGAGAAGATATCTCTCAATATGAATCAATTTGGGGTTATACAAAGTGTAATACCGAAAAAGTATTTGATCTATTTAAGTATTAAAACTACTTATCTATAACGCCCGAGCCGATCATCTCTTCACCATCGTACCATGCAGCAAACTGACCTGCTGTAATACCTCTTTGCGCTTCTGTAAACCTAATATAAAGGCCATCTTCCTTCATATAGAGCCTAGCTTCCTGTAATGGCTGCCTGTATCTGATTCGAACTAAATACTCTCTCTCTTGGCCAACGGCCATCTTTAAATCCTCGCGGATCCAATGTATCTCTTCATTTTTAATGAATAGCGATTTTCGGTATAACCCAGGATGGTCATGACCCTCACCAACATAAATTACATTCTCCTCAATATTTGTTGCTAAAACAAAAATTGGATTTACGTGACCGCCAATATTAAGTCCTTTTCTTTGACCAATTGTATAGTATTGAGCACCTTGATGTTTGCCAATCACCTTCCCATCAACTGGTTTATAAACAATTGGCTCTGCCTCTTGTTTAAGTTGATCATCAGATAAAAGCTCTTGACTTATTGGCTTGTAATTATATCTATCTTGAAATATTTCGACAACCTTACCCTCTGTAGACTTTAATTTTTGTTGCAAAAATACGGGCAAATCTATTTTTCCAACAAAGCAAATTCCTTGAGAATCCTTTTTGTCAGCCGTAGGCAATCCTGCCTCTGCCGCTAACTCCCTAACTCTAGGTTTTAGTATGTCTCCAATTGGGAATAACGCTTTTGAAAGTTGTTCCTGAGTTAGTTGGCAAAGGAAATAACTTTGATCTTTATTTGGGTCTGTACCAGCAAGAATCCGATGAATCTCTTTACCATTTTCATCGATTATTGTCTCCTTTCTACAATAGTGGCCAGTAGCAACATAATCAACATTCAACTCCATTGCGACTTTAAGAAAAGCATCAAACTTAATCTCTCTATTGCACAGAACATCTGGATTAGGGGTCCTACCCTTTTCGTATTCCGAAAACATATAGTCAACAACTTTTTGGGAGTAGACCTCACTTAGGTCAACAAAATGGAATGGTATCTCAAGCTTTTTGGCAACCATTTCAGCAATCATTCGATCGTCTTTCCATGGACAGTCTCCATGTAAAGTTCCTGTTGTATCGTGCCAATTCTGCATGAACAAAGCAATAACCTCGTGACCAGCTCTCTTTAACAACAGAGCTGCAACACTAGAGTCAACACCGCCCGATAAACCAACTGCAATTTTCATAATATATTCAAAAGAAAAAGGGTAAGCTACATATATCGCACCGCTACAACCACCTACCCTTGCTGCCTTCCGGCCCTGGGGGAGTTCAGTGGGAGCTGGTCGTACATGACTTACCCGCTGCAAATGTAGTACAAAAATACTATTCTATAAAATATTTTTTCTTAATCAGCGAAACAGAATCTTGAAAAGGTTTATAAGTTCTTGTTTTAAAACCTTAGACCCCATGTTTGACAGATGAATATCTTCTCTGATTTTCGATTGTACTTTTTTAATTTTTAACCCTTTTACCTTAGAAGCTTTTAAAATAAATTCACTATCAAAAAGAAACCCATTAATTTTCGTAGACAAAAATACATTTTTACCTTTTTCATTCATCCCCTTCAATCCTCCTTGAGTATCTTTGATTCTATGATTTAATAGAACGATATTTACTAAATGAGACCCTATGGATAGAATTTTTCTAAATGGGGGAAGACGTTTGACATAACTACAATCACGAGTAGCCACAACAACATCCGCTCCATTTAACAACGCATCAAGTACGTTCCCAAATGAATTCAATGTGTATGGGAAATCACAATCAGTGTAAATTATAAATTGAGAATTACATCTAGAGATTCCTTCTCTTAACGCAAATCCTTTTCCCATATTGGGATAATAAATCACAGCTTCCGAAGAAGGAACAAGCTGTTTTAATTTTGCCAGTGATACCTCATCATATCCTCTAGAGGATCCATCATTCACTACATAAACGAAAAAGTCACACTTGAAAGAATTGGTAATTCTATCAAAATTTTCTGCAATTTTTTCTATCCAGTCACCGGTCGGATTATAACATGGTAAAACAATGTCTACTCTCGGCCGTACATCCATTATATATAAATCTTAAAAATGTCTACTATTTTGGCAAATTGTCAAATGTAAAAGGTAAAAGACTTGAAATATCAGACACCTTTTGCAGTAAACTTTTGCCTGCAATTATAACTTTAACAGGAGCACCTCCCCTAGTTTCAGTTTCGGATAAAACTTGACGGCATGCGCCACATGGGTAAGTAGGAGTATCACACTGCTCTCCGTTTACAGACGCAGTAATTGCTATTGATACAACTTTAGCTTTTGGGTATAATGATTGAGCATAAAAGATAGCAACACGCTCAGCACATAATCCAGATGGATATGCTGCATTCTCTTGATTAGAGCCAGTAACAATCTGACCATTATCTAATAAAACTGCAGCTCCCACATTAAATTTTGAGTATGGAGCATATGCTGATTTTGTAGCTTCCTTTGCTTTTTCAACGAGAATTCTGTCTGCTTCGTTCAACTCCTCGGCTGTCTTGTACTCCTCGTAATAAATATTGAGACTCTTCTGTTGCATTCTTTTTTTATTGATGTTACTACAAATTTAGTAATTTTGTGCAAGGTATAAAACAAGTGTCTGATTTTTTATATGATTGCAAAGAGAATAAACCTGACTATCCTTATTTTGAGCATCTCTTTACAGATGTTTGCCCAAAAAAATACACGTCAGCAATATATTGACAAATTCAAGGATGTTGCAATCAAACAAATGCTTGTAAGCAAAATCCCAGCCAGTATCATACTAGCACAAGCATGTTTAGAATCTGGAGACGGAAATTCAAGGCTTGCAAAAGAGGGCAATAACCATTTTGGTATCAAATGTCATAACTGGACTGGCCCCACAATTTATCAAGATGACGATGAAAAGGGAGAGTGCTTCAGGAAATATGACAGCCCCGAAGACTCATTTAGAGACCACTCTATCTTTCTGACAACAAGAGATCGTTATAAATTCCTTTTTTCACTCGACGATAAAGATTATAAAGCATGGGCTTATGGTCTAAAAAAGGCAGGGTATGCAACAAATCCAAAATACCCCGAACTATTGATTAAGATCATCGAAGATTTCAGTCTATTTCAATATGACTACGCTTCAATCACACCTGCCACCCAGACAGAAGTTGCAGACAAGCTTGAAAACAGCATGCCTATTACCACTCATCGAGATTATAGTGTTTCAGTCTCTAGACCTGTTTATGAGAACAACAACGTCTCATATATTATTGCAGAGATTGGAGACACATACGAATCAATAGCAAGGGAATTCAGACTATTTAAAAAAGAGTTACTAAGGTTTAACGACCTCAAAGATGGTCATGAAATAGAACCAGGAGTAGTTGTTTACATTGAAAAGAAGAAGAAAAAATACTCTTCATCTGAGTTCCATACTGCAACAGATGGAGAGAATCTATATCAAATTTCTCAAAAATACGGAATCAGGCTTAAAAATCTCCGTAAAATGAATAAACTAAAAGAGGATAGTCAAATAATGCCTGGTCAAACTATAAAACTCAATTAAATGAAGCATAGAATCGTAATACTGGCTGCCACGCTATGCATTGCCGGGCTAATCTCATTTGTTATTTTTTTTAGAATCCTGTTCATGGGGAATGTAAATCAAGATAAAAGCTATCTCTATGTTCCTTCGGGCTCCACTATCACTCAAGTAATGGATTCATTGAATACAAATCAAACACTTAAAAATTCAGGAACATTTCTTAGAGCAGCAAAATGGATGTCTTTAGACAAAAACATTAAACCAGGCTGTTATTTATTAAAAAAGGGGATGTCAAACCGATCAATAATCAGAATGATTTCAAATGGTTGGCAGACTCCTGTTAGGCTAGTTATCCCATCTCATGTGAGAGGAATTGAAAAACTCTCCTCGATTTTAGGGAAGAGACTAGAAATTGACTCTATCGACATTGCAAACTCACTTATTAACGATACGATTTTAAAAGAGAAAAATCTCAGCAAGCACACTATACTAACCCTTTTTATACCAAATACTTACGAAGTATATTGGACTATTTCAGCAAAAGAACTTACCGAAAGGATGCAAAAGGAGAGTGAACGATTTTGGACAGATGAACGTATAGAGAAGGCAAAAAAACTTAAACTTGATAAAATTCAAGCTTATACATTAGCATCTATTGTCGCTGAAGAGAGTAATCTAAAGAGAGAGCAACCTTCTATAGCTGGAGTCTATTTAAACAGATTAAGAAAAGGTATGTTGTTGCAAGCCGATCCTACAGTCAAATTTGCCTTGAATGATCCTACAATTAAGAGGATTCTAAACAAACATCTCAGGATAGACTCACCATACAACACATACAAATATAAAGGTCTGCCTCCAGGCCCAATCACAATACCACCGGTATCGGCAATTGATGCAGTTTTAAGTGCAGACAATCACCAATATTTGTATTTTTGCGCTCATCCTTCATTAGATGGATCACATGTTTTTGCAAAAACACTTGGAGAGCATAATCTTAATGCTCGAAGATATCAGGCAAAGATTAGCGCTTCGAAGAGGTAAGCTCCTTAAGAGCTCTCTCAAACACTTTATCGCCTTTAGAATTGACTACTTTATAATAAGCCTCGCTGCCAAAGATTGTTCTTGCTGTGAGAGCTTTAATAAGCAACTCTATTTCGAATCGCGAATTCTCTATCTCCTTTTCGTTAGGTTTAACACCTTTTTTATCGGCAAACGAGATCAATTCACTAACATATTGATTAACAAGATTAAAATTCTTGTCAAACACTTCATAAGTTGGATACTCTCGCTTCCATTGCTCTCGTTGGCTATCAGCTTTATCATTCATAAATTCTGCAAGAATACCTTTTCTTACAATATTTGCATAGTATTCAGAATATCCGCTAGTGTCGGCTGGAATAAAGATGTCTGGCATAATTCCACCACCACCATATACTGTTCTTCCTTTAACTAGAGTTTTATATTTTAGAGAATCAGGAAACTTCACACTGTCGGCAGAAAACATTTCACCATTAGTGTATCTTTTATACAAAGCCTGATAATATTTTGTTATCTCACCTTGTTCATATGGGCTCTGAATAACTCTTCCAGACGGTGTATGATATCTAGCAATAGTCAATCGAAGTTGAGCACCATCGCTTAATGGAAACATTTGTTGAACAAGACCCTTTCCAAAAGATCTTCTTCCAATTACAACTCCCCTATCCCAATCTTGAATTGATCCAGCAACAATTTCGCTAGCAGAGGCAGAATTTTCGTCGAGTAAAACTGCTAATGGAGTCTTCACAAACATTCCACTACCAGTCGCTCTTTCGCTCATTCTAGGTACTCTTAAACCTTCAGTATAGACAATTGTTTGTCCCTTTTCCAAGAACATATTTGAGATTTCAAACGCAGTCCCTAAAAATCCACCAGTATTACCTCTAAGGTCTAAAATTATACCTTTTGGAGAGGCTACATTCAACTTTGCTAGTGCACTTAAAATCTCTTGATAAGAAGTTGCAGCAAATCTGCTTAATTTAAGGTAGATTATATCGTTATTAACTGTATAAGCAGCATCAAGACTATTGATAGGAATCTTGTCTCTGGTTACTTCAAATTCTAGGATATCCTTAACTCCTTTTCTTTTAATAAATAATCTGACTTTTGTACCTTTCGGTCCTCTTAAAAGCTTAAATACTTTCTCGTTAGTCACTTTTGATTCCGAAAGATTATCTGAGTCAATCTTCACAATTTTATCACCAGCTCTAATACCAACCCTCTCACAAGGCCCACCTGGAATTGGATTTACAACAGAGAGTGTATCCTTTACGATAGAAAATTCGATACCAACACCTTCAAAATTTCCCTCTAGAGGCTCGTTCATCGCCTTTACATCTTTCGCTGAGATGTATGATGAATGAGGATCGAGTTGTGAAACAGCTTTAGAAATTGCCTCATCAATTAGCTTTTGGTTATTAACGGTATCTAAATAGTAACTGTTTATATAATAAATCGTTTGCGCAAATTTGGTGAGAGATGAATTAAGTTCACCACTATTATTGTTTTGTGAATAGATACTTCCAACACTTAGAATCATCACCGCGGTCAATACCGCCTTAGTTAAATCTTTAAATTTCATCTTTTTTGTTAATTTATTATCAAACACCACTATCTTGCTTTAGTTCAATTTCAAATTCCATGCCTTCAACTGCTGCAAATGTATTTGTAAAGAGCTCTCGTGCCTCATTAAGCAAAGGGGTAGAGTCTTTGTACCTGGCAGAAAAATGGCCTATTATTAGCTTCTTTGCTCCAGCCCTTAAAGCAACTTTAGCAGCTTGCGAAGCAGTGGAGTGCATTGTTGTTCGAGCCATGTCTGTTAACTCTTTTGTAAATGTTGCTTCGTGATACAACAAATCTACATCCCGAACATATTCATGAATTCCTGGAAACGGTGCAGTATCGCTGCAATATGCGAATGATCTTGGTTGATATGGAAGATAGGTTAACTCCTCATTCTTGACGACATCTTCGCCATCCCTTACCAAATCCTCGCCACGCTTTAGAGAGGCTATCTCAGAGAGTGATAATTGATACTTTTCAATTAAATGCTTATACACGTTCCGAGGAGGTATCTTTTCTGCAAAACGAAAACCGTAGCAATCAACCCTATGGTTCAAAGGGAAGCTATAAACCTCTGTACCTTTTGTTTGGTAAATTAGTCTTTGAGAATCGCCCATTAAGACCTCATGTATAATTTTATATTTGATTCCCTCTCCAAAATGGAGATTAAACATCTCTAATATTCCAGCAAATCCCTGAGGAGCAAAAATATATAAATCAGCAGTTCGCCCTAAGAGAGACATTGTTGAGAGGAGGCCAAAGATTCCAAAAACATGATCACCATGAATGTGCGAAATAAAAATATGACTAAGGCGTGCAAAAGAGAACCCAAATTTTCTTAGTTGAATTTGACACCCTTCGCCACAGTCAATTAAAAACAGGCGCCCATGTACATCAAGTACATGAGCGCCGGGAAATCTGTTCACAGCTGGTAGAGCCGAAGCTGTACCTAAAGATGTGAAAGAGAACTTCATCGTTTATTTAGATGAATCCTTGCTCTCCATTTCGCTTTTCAAAGCTGCAAGCTCGCTGATATCACCAAGTGTGGTTTTCTCAAGGTTTGCTTTTAGCTTCTTAACTGCCTTTTGAGTAGTATCTTCACCCTCTTTCTCTTTAGCTACCTCTTTAGCAGCCTCTTCTCTCTTAACATCTTCGAAAAGTTTTGAGTGAGAAAGAACGATTCTCTTTGTATTTTTGTTGAATTCTAATACTTTGAATTCTAACTTCTCTTCTAATTTAGCTGTTGAGCCATCCTCTTTAGTAAGATTTTTCATGCTAACATAACCTTCAACTCCATAAGCAAGAGCGATAGTAGCACCTTTATCTACAAAAGCAGTAACAGTACCTTCATGAACCGAACCTACAGTAAATACAGATTCGAATACATCCCAAGGATTCTCTTCAAGTTGTTTGTGACCTAAGCTTAGACGACGGTTCTCTTGATCTACTTCAAGAACTACTACATCTAAAGTCTCACCAACTGCAGTGAACTCAGATGGATGTTTCACTTTCTTAGTCCAAGAAAGATCGCTGATGTGTACTAGACCATCAACACCCTCTTCTAGTTCAACGAATACTCCAAAGTTTGTAAAGTTACGAACGGTAGCTTTGCATTTTGTTCCAACAGGATATTTCTCTGCGATAGTTGCCCAAGGATCAGACTTAAGTTGTTTGATACCAAGAGACATCTTTCTTTCGTCTCTGTCAAGTGTAAGGATAACTGCCTCAACTTCGTCACCAACTTTAAGGAAGTCTTGAGCGCTACGAAGGTGAAGTGACCATGACATTTCAGAAACGTGGATTAGACCTTCAACACCTGGTTGGATTTCGATAAATGCACCGTAGTCAGCGATTACTACTACGCGACCTTTAACTTTGTCACCAACTTGTAGGTTTGCATCAAGTGCATCCCAAGGGTGTGAGCTAAGTTGTTTAAGACCAAGAGCGATACGTTTTTTAGTATCATCAAAGTCAAGGATAACAACGTTGATCTTTTGGTCAAGTTGAACAACCTCTTCTGGGTGATTGATTCTACCCCATGAAAGGTCAGTGATATGGATTAGACCATCTACGCCACCAAGGTCGATGAATACACCATAAGATGTGATGTTTTTAACGATACCTTCAAGGATTTGACCTTTTTCAAGTTTACCAATAATGTCAGCCTTTTGAGCTTCAAGTTCTGCTTCGATAAGAGCTTTGTGAGAAACAACAACATTACGGAATTCGTGGTTAATCTTAACGATTTTGAACTCCATAGTTTTGTTTACAAATACATCGTAGTCTCTGATTGGTTTAACATCAATTTGCGAACCTGGTAAGAATGCTTCGATTCCGAATACATCCACGATCATACCACCTTTAGTTCTGCACTTGATATAACCCTTAACGATTTCATCCTTGTCGAATGCCTCGTTAACTCTATCCCAAGAACGGAGAGAGCGAGCCTTTTTGTGAGACAACAGAAGCTGTCCTTTTTTGTCTTCCGCATTTTCTACATAAACTTCAACTTTATCACCAGTTGCAAGTTCAGGATTGTAACGGAATTCATTGATACTGATCACACCTTCACTCTTGTAACCAATGTTAACGATAACCTCTCTTTTGTTCAAAGCAACAACAGTTCCTTCAACAACTTCGTTTTCGATAACTTTAGAAAGAGTTTGGCTGTAACGATCTTCGATTACATTTTTCTCAGCATCGTAAACATTCTCTTTTTCAAATGCATCCCAGTCAAATTTATCAACTGAAACTGATGCATTGCTTTTGCGTTTCTTTGTAGTTTCTACTACTGGAGCCGCCTCCTCAATAAATGCTTCCAAAGTCTCCTCTTTCGATTTAGCGACTTCGATGATTTGCTCGTCTTGCTCGAGCTTCTCTTTTAATTCTTTTGCCATTTTTGTAATTTGTTAAGCAACAAGTGGTTAGACATTATTTATAATCCTCGTAAGGAACGCCAAAAATAGAAATTTATTTTGTAAGCAACAAATAAAATTATCTTTGTAAAAGAGAACATTAATAAATTATGAAAGAACAAAAAGGATTTAAAAGTTTCCAGAAAAATTTCTGGGTAGTTATTTTAATGGAATTTCTTGAGAGAGGTTCCTACTATGCAATGATGTCGATTTTATCGGTATTTCTAGTATTAAATCTAAACGAAGGAGGACTAGGCTTTAGCAAAGAGATGGCTGGTGCAATTCTTGGAACAATTCCACCTCTACTCTATTTCTTGCCAATTTTAGCAGGAGCAATTGCTGACAGATATGGATACAGACGCGTCTTATTTTTCGCCTTCGGCTGCATGATTGCAGGATACATTCTCACTGGAATCTCATCTGCATATATAACAGTCTTTTTATCGCTTATTCTAGTTGCTGTTGGTGCAGGATTTTTCAAACCTGTAATCTCTGGAACAATAGCAAGAAGCACCAACGAATCGAACTCAACACTCGGCTTCGGTATCTTCTATTGGTCAATCAATTTAGGTGCATTTTTATTTCCATTAATTCTAGTTCCCTATCTTAAAGCATTCTCTTATAGCTACATATTTTATCTAGCTGCATTTAATGCTACATTGCTTTTCATCATCAATGGAGTGCTATATAAAGAGCCAATTAGAGAAAAGAGCGGAAAAAGCTTAAGTATTGTATTCAAAGAGATGCTTGAGGTTTTAAAAGATTGGAAGTTCATTTTAATGATTTTCCTATATGCAGGATTCTGGGTACTATACTTCCAAATGTTTGGAACAGTTATGTGGTATTTAAGAGACTACATCGATATGACTCCTGTGAACGAATATGTGAACTCATTTTTATCAATTTTCGTCGATAATCCAGGATGGAAATTTGATGTAGAACATATTACAGTAATCAATGCAGGTGTTATTATCTGTCTACAACTATTTGTTTCAAAGATCGTAAACAAGACTCCAGCTCTGCCTACAATGATCTTCGGAATTGGGCTTGGTACTGCAGGTATGGCAATTCTTTCTCTCTCTGCTGCACCATGGATCTTCCTTCTCGGAATGGTTACATTTACCCTAGGAGAGATGACTGCCCATCCAAAATATATCTCATACATTGGCATCATCGCGCCACCTGATAAAAAAGCTCTTTATTTAGGATACTCTTTCCTTTATGGAGTAATAGGAAGTAGTATTGGAGGATTTTTAGGCTCAAGACTATATGTACACTATGTTGAAAAATTAAACACCCCTTCTACGCTATGGTTAATCTTAGCTTCGATAGGAGTGTTTAGTATGATCTCTCTCTTTATTTTCAACAAACTAGCGGCACCTGGAAAGAAAAAAGAGGCTTAATTCAACATCTTCTTTTTCTTAAATAGAAGTGATGCCAATAGAACGGATACCAACATAATGGCCATAATCATAAGAAAGTCCACTTTCCCTCCAAAAATCGGAAGGTGGACATTCATTCCAAAGATACTTGCAATCACAGTTGGAGGCATGAATAGAAGACTGACAAACGTAAAAATCTTCATGATTCTATTCTGCTCCAAATTAATAAGACCGAGTACAGTATTTTGTAAATACTCTAGTCTCTCAAAACTGAAGTTTGTATGGTTTAACAGAGAGTTAACGTCTTTTATCAAAACATTTAGCTTAGTATAAACGTCGCGAGGGAATTTATCACTTTTGAGGATGCTCGAAATCATTCGCTGCTTATCTATGATGTTCTCTCTAACCAACATTGTATTTTCTTGCAATTGATTGATATCCAAAAGCAACTCCTCTCCCATCGTACCTCCGACACTCACCTTTTTACTATATTGAGCTATCTCCTTAGCCATGATCTCAATCATGTCGGCATCGAGGTCAATTCTATTTTCAAGTACACCAACTAAAATATGGTAACCGGTAGGCATCGACCTGTAGTTTGCAACCATTCTCCGTTGAATGTCGGTAAAACTACGCAGAGGGACATGTCTTATCGTTACAATAATACCCTCGCATAATATAAACGAAACAGACTCCATGCTATAGCTCTCTGGCCCAGGTATCAAAAAGTTTGTATTGATGAAAATCGATGTCTCACTCTCTGAGTACCTCGATGAACTCTCAATCTCTTCTGCTTGAGCACGGCTTTGCAATGTTGTATTTAGAAAGGCTTCAACTGCTCTCTTTTCATCACCCGAAGGTGTGGTAAGATCAATCCACAAAATATCGTCATATCCGAGATTATCTAGAGCAGTAATGTCTTCTGTTATCTGAACCTGTCCCTGATTCTTGTAAAAAATTTCTAGCATATTCTTGTCCCATTTAGTTTGTTTCCAATAATTAATACTGTGGGGTATCTATATTAGCCAAACCATCGGACTTTGGATTTCAGCTCCTCTAGAGCAAGACTCCAAAAATCGGAGAGTCCTTTTCTCTTGTCGGCGCCGAAAGGATAGGAAATATTACGAGTTAAATAATCATATGCCCTCTCCTTCGAAAATGGACCTTCGTAGAGAGAGAGAGACTTTTCTATATTATTGACACCCAAGGAAAGAGCATCATTGAAATCTTTGAGAAACTGTTCGTCTAGATCGCTATTTGTTGTCCAACACGCAAAGACAAACGGTTGATTACGGTATTTAATCCACTCAGCAGCAAGATCATAAACATAATCAAAAAGAGGTGCTGCCTCCATGGCCTTATCGCCAATTATAATGTATGAGTCAGTTGTATCTAAAGCTCCCTTTCCAAAAGTATGACTAACATATTCAGGCGAAATAGACCAGTAATTTTCACACATTACTCGCGCAAGCAAGACAGAAGTTCTTGAATCAACATCAAGTTTAAGCTGTTTGATCTGCTCAAGAGGTTTGCCACTACAAAGAAGAACAGATGCAACTTCGGCATCAGCTCCAATGCAGTAATCACTTATAATTCTGGCATTTTCAACTTCGGGAATGGCCGCTACGGGAACAATGCTAATGTCCGTTAGACCAGATTTTAATCTTTCTGCCGCTTGAGCAGGAGTAGCAAAATCCAAACTTATCCTGCTACTAACAGGATGATTCCGAAGTCCATAGACAAAAGGAATTGTGTTTAGATACGATATTGCAGTTACTCTTACCAATTTTTGAGGAGATTATATATAGCTCCGCAAAATTAGTACAAAATATCCAAATGTTCAATCAAAATTTTAACCCCAATAGCAATGAGAATAATTCCGCCAAAAAATTCGGCTCTTTTTCCGATTAGTTTTCCAATTTTTCGACCACCTTTAAGACCAACAGCAGATGCCAATCCGGTAACAAAAGCAATAAAAGCAGTAGTCAGTCCAATTCGTCCAAGCGACATATCTATCATCGCTAAACTAATTCCTACCGCTAATGCATCGATACTTGTTGCAAAAGAGACTGTAATCAATCGCTTTGGGTTTCTAAGATCAATACATATTTCATCTTCGGCAACAAAACTCTCACGAATCATCTTTACTCCAATATAAAGAAGTAAAAAGAATGCAATCCAGTGGTCATAAGGTCCAATTAAGTTAAGGACACCGCTACCAGCGAGCCAACCAATAAAAGTTAAGCCCGATTGAAAGATTGCAAATGTTGAAATAATGTAGAAAAACTTCTTCCTGGGAATCTGTGGAAGACAGATTCCCGAGGAGAGTGAAACTGCAAAAGTGTCGAATGACAGCCCAATTGCTAAAAAGATGATCGCTAAAATCGACATTTATAATATTTATTTATTTTTTACTCTTAAGAAATACATACCAGCGAAACTTAACAATCCATTTACAAGTAATATTGTAAATCCAAATCCAAATCCTAAGAACTCTTTACCTGCTGTATCCAACAAATAACAAATAATTGGAGAACCTATTGCAACATAAGGCATGAATTTGTCCTTCACATTATATTTTGTAAAGATACCAAAGAAGAAGAAGCCTAAAAGAGGGCCATAAGTATAAGCAGCTAAAAGATATACTAGATCAATTACTGCCTGATTGTTAACCGCATACAAAACAAGAATAAGTAAAAAGAAAAGGAATGCAAACGAAGCGTGCGCTGTTTTTCTGATCTTCATCTTTTTCTCGTCAGACAAGTCTGTTCTTTTATTGAAACCAATAAAATCAATACAGAACGAAGTGGTAAGCGAAGTCAAAGCTCCACCAGCACTTGGATAAGAAGCAGAGATCAACCCAATAATAAAGAATAGGCCAACACCTAAACCGAGATATTGACTTGCAATCACAGGGAATAGTTTATCTGTTTCGGCCTTAGTAAAATGGCCAGCTGCATCAGCAAGTCCAATTCCCTGCATACCACCAAGTTTTGAGCTTACAAAGATTGCCAACACAGCACCCAAAAGAAGGAAGAAGAAATTGACAATCACAATTGTAATACTTGTAGTATAGACATTTTTCTGAGCATCAGAGATATTTTTGCAAGAAAGATTCTTTTGCATCATCTCCTGATCCAAACCTGTCATTACAATCGTAATAAAGATACCACTTATAAATTGCTTAATAGCATTTGTTCCTTGGCTCCACTCCCAGTTAAACCACGATGAGTACTCTGTTCCTGCAACAGCTGTTGCCATATCTCCAAAGCTCCAATTCATCTGATCTGCAACAGAATAAATTGTTAAAAACACAGCTAAAAGCATGAATGTTGTTTGCAATACGTCGGTCCAAATAATTGTCTTAACACCACCTTTAAAGGTGTATAAGAAGATTAAGAACATAAATACAAAAGCAACTAGCCAGAATGGTACCTTTCCAGCAGGTAAGAAGGTATGTAGAACCAATACAACTACGAATATACGTACAGCAGCTCCTAATATTCTGGAAACCATGAATACCGATGCTCCGGTTTTGTATGTAAAGAATCCAAATCGTTTTTCAAGATATGTGTAAATCGAAGTTAGATTCATCTTGTAGTAAAGCGGAAGAAGAATCTGAGCAATGACCATGTATCCAACCACAAAACCAAGAACTAATGGCATGTAGAAAAAATTCTGGTTCAAAACATTACCAGGTACCGAAATAAAGGTAACTCCGGAGATAGATGTTCCAACCATACCATAAGCAACAATGTACCAAGGTGATTTTTTGTTACCTGAGAAGTAAGATCCACTGTCGGACTTTCTTGAAGTAAGCCAAGAAATGAAGAACAACAATGCGGTGTAGGCAGTGAAAGCTGTTAGTAGCCAGGATAATGGAAACTCGTGCATAATTTAAGTTTTAAAAAGGTTATACGGGCGAAAAGGGTTGACGGTTTTGAATCGAACGTCCAAGAGTAACCTCATCGGCATACTCTAGTTCGTCACCAAAGCCAACACCTCTCGCAATTGCGGTAATTTTTAAATTGAACTGGGAAAGTTTTCTAAAAAGATAAAAGGCAGTTGTCTCTCCCTCCATTGTAGTACTTAATGCAAGTATTACCTCTCTGATTCCTCCTGCCTCAGCCTTTCTGAGCAACGGCTCAACAGATAAATCGGAAGGGCCCACCCCATCCATCGGAGAGATTATCCCTCCGAGTACGTGATAGACCCCATTATATAACTCAGTGTTCTCGATACTGAGAACATCTCTTATGTTTTCAACAACGCAAATTTGCGTTTTATCGCGCGATGGGTCAGAACATACAGCACATTTATCTGAGTCGGAAATCATATTACATTCGACACAATATTTAATCTCCGATCTCATTTTGATTAGAGAATTGCCAAATCTCTCAACATTCTCCTTTGGTTGTTTGAGAAGATGAAGAGCAAACCTTAGTGCACTCTTCTTCCCTACTCCCGGCAATGATGAGAATTCTTCAACAACGCTCTGTAGCAGAGCCGACTGATAGTTCTGCCTGAACATCACACTATTTGATGCTGTTGTAGAAATCCACGGCCTTTCTTACAGAACCATGAGTCAACAACAACTCTTTAGCATATTCATAATCAGAAATAGATGCCTCTTCCATAATCATCTTTGTTCCCCTATCGACAAGCTTAGCATTTGTTAGCTGCATATCAACCATTTTGTTACCCTTGACATGGCCAAGTCTAATCATGGTAGAGGTAGAGATCATGTTCAGAATCAACTTTTGAGCAGTTCCAGATTTCATTCTTGTACTTCCTGTAACAAATTCAGGACCTACAACAGCTACTATTGGAATATCAACCTCAGCAGCAACAGGTGCTCCTGGATTACATGTAATACAAGCAGTTAGAATTCCTCTCTTTCTAGCCTCTTTTACTGCACCAATAACATATGGAGTAGTTCCAGAAGCAGCAATTCCAACAACAACATCATCTTGGTCGATATTGTATGGTAGCATGTCATTCCAACCACCTTCCCAACTATCTTCAGCCGCTTCGACAGCACGACGGATAGCCTTATCACCACCAGCGATCAATCCAATCACAAGGTCAAATGGGGCTCCATAAGTAGGAGGAATTTCAGAAGCATCGAGAATGCCTAATCTTCCACTGGTACCAGCTCCTAGATAAAACAGTCTTCCACCTCTTTTCATTCTCTCTACAATTCCATCAACTAGCTTTTCGATCTGAGGGATGCACTGTTCAACAGCCATAGGAACTGTTTTGTCCTCTCTGTTCATGTTCTCCAGTAACTCTCTGGTAGACATTTTGTCCAAGTTACTGTAATTGGACGATTGTTCGGTTACTTTCATCGGGCAATGATTATATTGTTTTATGATACTCAACAAGTCCGTCAATCGGTGATTTAAGCACAGTGCCGATTTTCATACCATTCTCAGCAGCAACCTCTTCGATAATGTCGCGATAATGGTAGGCAACAGAACCAACCAGATTAACTTTGTATTTTTTATAATCGTAATGAATAATATTTCTCATGAAAAACTCCTCAAAGCTACTCTTAAGCAGTTTATTGATATGAGGGTTTGTTTTATTTTCGAACAAGAACACAGAGAAAGTTGCAAGGAACCTATTTGGGAAAGGTTGTCTGTAAACTCTCTCAATGATAGAATTGTAATTCAATCCATACTTTTGATCGAAAAGAGCAGTAATGTCTGCAGGTAATTGTCTTTTAAGGTAGTCAGAAATAAACTTTCTTCCCAAAACAGCTCCACTACCCTCGTCTCCTAAAATATAGCCACATGCAGGAACATTGTCAACGATGTTCTCTCCATCGTAAAAACATGAATTTGCCCCTGTGCCTAAAATACATGCGATTCCAGCTTTATGTCCGCACAACGCGCGAGCAGCAGCTAAAAGATCTGTATAAGCATTAGACCTGGCTTTTGGGAAAACGGTACGGAAGCAGTTTTGAAGGATCTGCACTTTTTCCGGAGATGAGACACCGGCACCGTAAAAATAAATCTCCTTGATTGCAGCACTGATATCAGGCAAAAGGTGCTGCTGAAGTTCATAAATAATCTGTTCTTCTGTTTGGAAAAAAGGGTTAATCCCTGCTGTGGTGATCTCCTGAACTGATCCGTCACTGTGAATGGCTCTCCAGTCAACTTTAGTAGATCCGCTATCGGCAATTAAACGCATATTATTAAATTTAGTCGGGCAAAGTTAGCGATTTTGAAAACTAATCCAAAACTCGCTCAAAATTTCTCCACCTAAAATAGCCGATAATTGAAGCAATAAGATAAATAATGTATAAAAGAGATGTCAAATATAGCTCTTGAGTAAAACAGAGGATAACTGCACAACTATTTGCAACCATCCAAAGATACCACTGTTCGAGATATTTTAAACTCAACCAATAGGTGGCAAGCATACTCAAGGTAGCAATAAACGCGTCAGCTAAAGGGGCAGGATCGTTGCTAAAGTAATAAAGAACGAGATATAGAAGAATAAAGCCAGGGAGAGCAATTATTGATGAAATCGAGATAACTCGAAGAGAGGGTTTTACAATTACCCCTCCCTCCGAAGTATCACGTCCCCATTTAAACCATCCTACAATAGAGACAGCTAAGTAATACAACTGCATAGATGCAGATGCGTAGAGCTCAGAATTGATGAATACTGCCATGTATAGAAGTGCAGAAAAGAGGCCAAATGCCCACATGATCCTCTTTTGAAGAATCTCAAAAATCAAATAGGCAGCTGATACTGCAAATCCAGCGTATTCAATCACATTCCACATAGTCTCTAAAATCTAAAAGATGCTTTAATATTAAAATTAATTTCAGCTTGCGGGAAAAGTCCCTCCTCAATATATAGTGCCGAACCATCTGCAAATCCCGCATTATATACCCAAGCATTTGAAAAATATTTACGATTCAAAAGATTGTCTACAAACAAAGAGAGAGTAAAGTCCCCTTCTCTTTTAATCTTAAATGCTCTTGAAGCATTAAATGACATAACATAATACGAAGGAATACTGAAATTTTCATCCGATGTGTTATCATAGTATTGCTTTCCAACATATTTAGCATTAAGCATCAACTTGGTATGTTTGTCGGGAGAGATTGTCATCGAAGCTGCCGATACGCACTCTGGTGAATATGCAATATTTGTAGTTGAGAAGAATCTATTAGTTTGAGGCATCGGTGTCCAATCGTTAGGATTATCATAAAGGTCGCGCCAAGAGGTATAGTCTATGATCTTATTTTTACTCAAGGTTAGATTACCATCAAATCTAATGAAAGGAGCAGGAGAATATACGGCAGAAAATTCGATACCTCTGCGGTACGAGTGAGGAACGTTCTCTTTGATCACATACCCTGTCTCACTTAGCTTTCCCGTAGGAACTAACTGATCCTTATATTCCATCAAGTAGACATTTGCGGCAAGTGTCAACTTCTCTCCAGAATACATATATCCAAACTCATAATCAGTAAGGCGCTCAGGCTTTACTAAATCTGCCTTACCAGCCTTAATCGACTCCTTTATGTCTGCCCTTCCAGGCTCCTTTCTTCCAATTGCTACCGAAGCATACAACTTACTACTCTTGCTTAAATCGAATGTTAATCCAAATTTTGGATTAAAGAAGTTATAGTGCTTTTTATAAAGAAGAGAGACAAAGTCTTTATCTGGACCATCCATATTCAAAGCAACTCTTCTGAATTGCAAATCTGCATATAGATATAACCATTTTGTAGCCTTCAATTCGTGTCTTGAATAGATATTAAAGTCAGTTTTCCTAGCATCATTAAAATACCACATATGCTCATTGGAGATATTCTGATTGTACATAGACCACAATACACGACCTATGTGATCACCAATATATCTAGAGTATGTCATTCCCGAAGTTGACTGATACTTATCGCTTGAATAGATTAAAGAAGATGATGCCGACATGAACATATTATCCATCAACTGTCTAATAATCAAATCTGATTTTTTATATGTTACACCATTCACAACTTGTGATGGAAGACCATAAGATGAGAATTTTTTATTCGCCTTGTAGTTTTCGTAATATCCATCACCTTTTGTGAAATTCAGACTTGAGGTAAGTGACCAATTGCTTGAGAGTTCTCTGCTAAAAAAGAGTTGAAAATGGTGCTGAGTATAATTATCAGTCTCATTATCATAATAACGTATATTTCCAGCTGCATCTTTGTACTCTCCTGCAGGGTTATATCTTCTGTCGATCTCCAACATCTCTCTTGGAACACCGTTCCAAGTAATTCCAGTCTTCTGATCACCAAACATATAGTTCAATTTTAAATCTGTCTTTGCATCTCTCCAACCGAGAGTGGTGTAGAGAGAGTTCAACCTAGACTTTGCGTTCCTTATGTAGCCTTCACCTGTGGCAAAAGAATATTTTACATCGGCATAATATCCTCCAGGGAGCAGACCTGTACCAGCAGCAATTGAAGAGACTACAGATTTATAACTACCCACAGAGAGATCGGCACTACCATAGGCATCTGACGATGGTTTTACTGTCTGCATATTGATGCTTGCTCCAAAAGCACCAGCACCATTTACAGAGGTTCCCACTCCTCTTTGAAGCTGGATATCACTCAAAAAGCCCGACAAAGCAGGAAGATTTACCCAAAAGACCTCTTGCGACTCGGCATCGTTCAACGCAATACCATTAATCGTAACATTAATCCTTGAAGCATCACTTCCACGCACCCTCATCGAAGAATAGCCAAGTCCATTGCCACCTTCGGTAGACGAGACAACCGAAGGCATCAACGATAAAGCCATAGGAACAGAGTTAAGTGGAGACATCGATCTCAATTGAGTCGAATTAATTTTTGAAAAAGCAACTGGTGTGTTTTTACCAGCTCTTGTGGATTGAACAACAACACTGTCTAATTTCGAAGTGACAATGTTTTCCTTTTGTACAGGATTCTGTGCAAGGGTTAGAAAAGGAAATAAAATAGCCCCGCCTAATAAACTTAATTTTCTCATTAGTAATTAATTTAATTAGCAGGGGGGTGTATGTAGAAATATGTACGCTTTCCCTTCGCTGGCATTATCCAGATCAGGTGAAAAGGGTCTAATCTCAGCCTTACGGCACCCCCAAGCATTGTTTAATGCACGGCAAATATAGATAAAAAACTCAATAACCGTACTTTTTTAATACCTTTGCATCGGTGGGTCGCTCTATCGCTCCGCAAGGGGAGGAAAGTCCGGACAGGAAAGAGCAAGACTCTGTGGAAATCACAGCAGGGCGTAAGTTTTGGCAAATCGTAACAGAAAATAACCGCTTTCTAGTAAAGTAAGGGTGAAAATGTGGGGTAAGAGCCCACGCTTCGTTATGGCGACATAGTGGAGGTACGACCAGTCTCCTGCAAGGCCATGTATACCGGCAGTCAAGGGCTGCTCGTCCGTTGTCGGGGGGTAGGCTGCATCAGATAAATGATAGAGACTCTTTGAGTACAGAATCCGGCTTATAGACCCACCATTTTTCCTTAAAACAGTTTTGGATGATCCTCTTCGAATCTTTGAAGAATAGTTGAAATAATCGCCTCTCTGCAAAACTTTGCCTGAGAACTAACCTTATACTTTTTACAATATGCATTTAACGCCTCAAGCTCTTTATCGTTGAGCAGGATAGTCTTTCTATGTTTTCTCACTAAATCGGGATTTCGTTCACTCATTTTTTCACCCTTTCTAATGATCTGATTCTCTTTCTATAAGACTCAATTGATTGAAGAGGATACTGCTTATAAGCATAATTTAGCCACTCCTCCACCAAATCCAATTTTTCGGTAATTTCACAAGCAACTGCAATGTTAAATGCAGCTGCAGCCTTCTTCTCTGCAGATTTAGTCTCTAACTCAGCCATCCATACCTCCATAGCTTTCTCCCATTCAAAATTACTAGCCAGAACAAATGCATTAATCCATCTTCCGCCAGGATAAACATACAGGAAGCGACGCTCTTCGCGCCAAGTAGGCACAAAGTCAGCAGCAACTTTCTTTCCTAAAGCAGGAATAATATCATTTGCAGTAGAGATAACTCCATCTATTATAGTTAATAGCCTAACAGCTTCGTTATTCATCACTTCAACATACATAGTATCTACTCCCGTAATTGTAGCAACTTTTTTCACAGTTACTGCATCATAAACATTAAGCTTATAAGCAGCAGGCATCACCATAATTTTTGAAGGATAATCAATTGCCGCGTTAATGCGTTGAGTTTTCAATGTTGGCATTTGAACAGTTACGCCATCAACAATAATTAGAATATCAGAAGATGTTTGTCTGGCAAGATTAATTATATATGCAGAATCGGGCATAAAACTTTCTGGTAAAAAATGGTTGTAAACAGGTATGGTAGAGGTTGGATATTGGAGACTTGCCTCTATCTGACGAGCAAAACCTTTAGAAAATTCAACCATTAAAGTTGAGTCATTCATTATAAAGCCCTCAATCTGATATCTTTGTACATTATGATCAATCGTTGTAAATACGGAAATATTCTTATCTACTAACTTGACGTCGTATTTGGCAGGAGTTTTTGTCTCTATCGAAATTGTTTGCAATATTGGGCCACATGAGCTTGCTATAAGAGCAACAGCTATTACAACTGGCATTAAAATTTGTGTTCTTCTTTTCATGTCGTCAGTTTTTAAAGGTAACTCCAAAATTTTTTCATCACTTCATATAGATCATTCGAGGTGTATTCAATATAAGAGATTTCGTCCGAATCTGGGTTCTCTCTCACTTTCAACTTAAGTGTGTAAGGAGCATTAAGCTTAAGCGGACTGAATTTCTCTCTATTTTTAATTGCCTCTTGAACTTTTGATTTAATATCACTACAAACAACTTCTGGATGGTAGCAGATAGCACAAGTTCTTCCATATGGCTCCTTAGTGACTGTTGTATAGATATCCTTACCAAATGTTTCAATCGACTCCTTCTGAGTCTCTGAATCACCCGCGATAAAAACAACAGGTACTCCAAACATACCTGCATATAATCCATTGAATGCACACTCAGAAATAGGCATCTCATTAAACAACACCTCAACTACTTTAAGAGACATAGTATGTGAAAGAACTCCATTCTCTTTGCCAGCTCTCGCATGTGCGCCAATAAATAAAAGAGCATCATAAGATTCATCGACACATATAACCATTGTTTCTGGAGTACCGGGTCTTCTTCCTCTTACAAGCTTTGCCGCTCTATTAAGCTCTTCGTGATTAACACTGATATTCGCACTGTGACCATCTCTTACAATAATCTCTGTTGCTCCAGCCTCCAGAGCTCCTTCAACTGCGGCATTAACCTCATTAGTAAGAAGTTTGCAATTCCTTTCGAAATGAACGTGGCCAGGATATGTTTCGTCGAAAGTTACTACCGATGACATTCCTTCAAAATCTACTTGAATAAGTACCTTAAGACCTTTATTAGTTGTCATGAATCTATATTTTGTTCAAATATAGTTATTTTATTAGTTACTAAATACAAAGACCAGCTAAAAAATCATTTAGCCGGTCTTTTAAATTTAAATTAAGTCTATAATTCTAGCCTTTAAGAACCAGTCTGACAGATTACATCTTCATGCCGCCGCAAACTGAGATTACTTGTCCTGTTACATAAGATGACAAGTCGGATGCTAAGAATGTACAAACATTTGCTACATCCTCTGGTGTACCACCTCTTCTTAATGGAATTTGAGCTGCCCACTCTTTTTTAACATCTTCTGGAAGTTTATCAGTCATCTCCGTCATAATAAAGCCTGGAGCAACAGCATTCGCTCTTACACCTCTTGAGCCAAGTTCTTGGGCAATTGATTTAGTTAGACCAATCATACCAGCTTTAGATGCTGAGTAATTTGCCTGACCAGCATTTCCACCAACACCAACAACAGAGCTCATATTGATAATGCATCCACCTTTTTGTCTCATCATTACAGGAGTGACAGCGTGAACGAAATTGAATGCAGATTTAAGATTCACAGTGATAACTGCATCCCATTGCTGTTCGCTCATTCTCATCATCAATCCATCTTTTGTGATACCTGCATTATTTACTAAGATATCAAGACGTCCAAACTCCTTTACTGTATCTTCTACAACCTTGTGAGACTCTTCGAATGAAGCTGCGTTTGATGCTACGGCCATAACCTTCACACCATATGATTCAAGCTCAGCTTTAGTAGCCAAAGCATTGTCGTCAATATTAAGGTCTGTAAATACGATATTGGCTCCTTCAGAAGCATATTTTACTGCAATCGCCTTACCGATTCCTCTTGCAGCTCCTGTGATCAGAGCAACTTTACCTTCTAATAATTTCATAATAAAATGTTTTAGTGAATTATTTAATTATTCTGGCAAGCAGATCGTACTCATCTGCTTTTATAATTTCTACTTCGGCAAATGTACCAATTAATTTTTCAGGTTCAAAACCGGCAGGAATATCCTCCATACCGATCAGAATCTCGCCATCTACCTCTGGGCTCTCCGATCTGCTTCGCGAAACGAGCACTCCATCGGAGAGAGAATCAATCAAAACTGTCTCTTTTTTACCCACTCTAGAAAGATTGTAATTCAACGAAATTCCAGATTGCAATTCCATTAAACGATCGTATCTCTCTTGTTTAACTTTTTGACTGATAGTATCCTTAAAATTAAGAGCGCTATAAGTGCCCTCCTCCTGAGAATAGGTAAAAGCTCCTAACCTCTCAAACTTCGCCTCTTCAACAAACTGAAGCAACTCCTCAAAGGCTCTCTTATCTTCTCCAGGGTGTCCCACAATCATAGTTGTTCTTAAAACAATACCAGGGACCTTTTCTCTGAACTTAGAGACAATTCGTCTAGTCTCCTTTCCATCGACAGAGCGTCTCATTGCAGATAACACTTTATCTGAGACGTGTTGAAGCGGAATATCTAAATATTTACATACTTTTGGATTGGATGCAATTACGTCTAACAAATCCTCTGGAAATGCAGCCGGATAAGAGTATAAAAGTCTAATCCATTCTATTCCATTAACTTCGGATACCTTTTCGATCAGACGAGAGATCTCTCTCTTCTTGTATAGGTCTATCCCGTAGTATGTAGTATCTTGCGCAACAACTATCAACTCTTTTACACCCTGATCTGCCAATTTTTTCGTCTCATCTACAAGCTCTTCGATTGGAACAGATGTGTGAGGTCCTCTAATAAGAGGAATTGAACAGTAAGAACAGATTCTGTCGCAACCTTCAGAAACCTTTAGATAGGCGTAGTGATTAGGCGTGGTAAGATATCTAGAGGTGCTCAGACAAGCGTCATATCTCTTTCCCAGAGCTTCAACTACCGAAAAAGAGTCGAAAGCCCCAAAGAATCCGTCGACCTCAGGCATAGAGTCCTTGAGTTCATCACGATATCTTTGCGAAAGACATCCAAAGACAAGAATCTTAGAGATGTATCCACGTTGTTTTGCATCAATCGCAGAGAAAATTGTATCGATAGACTCTTGTTTGGCATCTTTAATAAATCCGCAAGTGTTAACGATAACCGTATCTACCTCACCTTTAGACAAATCCTCAGACTCAGGAGCAATAGCAATTCCCGAGGCATAGATCTGTTTAAGTAAATGCTCAGAATCTACTCTGTTTTTAGAGCAACCGAGAGTTATAAGCTGAATCCTCATTAACCGGCTTGCTCCTCCTCTTTTTTCTCATCTTCAAAATCGAGAGATGCATGGTTCTTAAGAATGTTATACCACTCAACAACCTTTTTCATGTGCGAAACATAAAATCTATCTTGATCGTAGTCGGGAAGTACTTCGTTAAATAGAGACTTCAAAACTGAAGGGTCAGATTTTGGAGATGGAGCGTCTTGCTCACCAAGGTGCTCTCTCATCTTTTCAAGAACAGATCTTAGAGATACCTCTTCGCTAGTTGTATATATTGAAATATCCGAAAGAGATGTTACTCTTGATTGCATACCAAAGCAATTTCTCTTTTTGTTTATAAGTGATTCTACAATTACACCGGCATTAGCCTGGTTTACGTACTCAAAAAGTCCCGGTTGACCGGAAACAGACAAAATCTTTTGTAAGTTAGTTTTCATTTGTTATTTACTATAATACAGTATATTACTAGACAATTCCTCGCTCTTTCTTTATTTTATCAAAAGCTTCGGCAATCTTTTTAAACTTCTCCTCTGCGGCTTTCTGAACATCTGGCCCCAAGCTCGACACTTTATCGGGATGATGTTTGACAGCCATCTTCTTATATGCTTTTTTAACCTCTTCGTCGGAAGCATTCTTATCAACCTCTAAAATTTGGTAAGCAGCATCGATACCATTATCGAACATTGCAAAAACAGACTCACTCTCGGCATGAGGAATACCCAGTGCAAGAGCGATCTTTCTAAGGACAGCAAGTTCGTCGCGGCTCACTGCTCCATCGGCCATAGCAATACCAGTAAGGTAGTGCAAAAGCTGAATCCTCGAAGAGGGATTCATATTGACACGAATCTGAGCACCAACTTCGTTGATATCGATATCCTTCTGTAAAATCTCTTTTAAAAGAAGAGCCGCCTCCTTTGCTGCGTCAACTCCAAAGTTTTCTGCAAAAAATCTTTTAACATAATCAAGTTCAGACTTCATTATCCTTCCGTCTGCCTTCATTACCGATGAAGAGAGAACAAGAAGACTGACAAAAAAGCTGTTTCTCTGTTCGGCAGAAACGCCTCCAGTTGAAGCATTAGCCTCACCTCCTTTTTCTAGAATCGATGCCAATGCAAATCCGATAATTCCTCCAATCGGACCACCAAGAGCCCATCCTAAAGCGCCAGTGATCCATTTGCCATAACCCATCTTGCTATATTTATTTAGTCATTAAATTATTTACTCTGTTGTATACCTCCAAAACTTGAGGAAGTACAGCTCTTTGTCCATCAGCAAAGATAACAAAATCCGCTTTATCGATTCTCTCCTTATCACTCATCTGCTTATCCATCCTTGTTTTCACAGCCTCTGGAGATAATCCGTCTCGCTTTGTCACCCTCTCAATTCTCACATCTTCTGGTGCAGTTACAACCAGAACACCATCTGTCTCATCCAAAAAAAATGGAATCTCCAGAATAATTGCGGACTCTATTATTACAAAATTCATACCTTTACTCGACTGCTCTTTTTTCCACTCTATAAAATCCTCTAAAACAATTGGATGCACAATGGAGTTAACTTGAGAAAGGAGAGACTTGTCTGCAAAAATTTTTGCCGCCATTGCAGCTTTATTCAACACTCCGTTAACTAAAATATCTTCGCCTAAAAGGTTTGATAACTCTTTGATTAATCGCTGGTTTTGATTGTATAGCTCTTTTGTTCTATCGTCTGAAAAGTAAACAGGTACCCCAAGGGCACTGAAGATTCTCAAAACATAGGATTTACCACTTCCTATTCCACCAGTACAAGCTAAGCAATACATAATGAATTATTTATCGATTATTTTTGCCTCAATATATGGAGGTTCTGTCTTATAGCTAAGAACCCTCTGATCTCCAAAATCAAAAATTGGCTTTACAAATGAGTTTAGTGACTCCTCGATTTGAGAATATGTCACTTTGGCAGATATCTTTTCGGTCCCTTTTGAAGTATACGGAAGTCTCATTATCAACTTTACTTCGGTTGGAAAAAGGACAATTCTCTTTCCCGCAGGCTCGTCTGCAGGAAGGACAGTAACATTAACAGACTGCTCTACATATCTCTCAACTGGAACTGAATAATAGACCTCTTTTACCGAATACCTGACACCTTTCACGGATTTCAAATCAGCTACACCACTTACGCTCTTTGCAGCATCAGTAATGTTTATTGTTTGGGTAAAGATTGTGTCGATATTCTGAATGTCAGAATAGTTTCCATAGATAGTAATTCGGTCTGGGGTCAACTTAACAGAACCAGAAAGTGTATATTGTTTAGAAAATCGCAAATTGGTTCTTGCTGCTATCGGAACATTTTTACTAGTCTTACGAGGAAAGAAGAATCTCAAAGTATCGGTTGCCACGCCCTCAATGAGCATCGTCTCGCCGAAGTACTCTTGAAGTTTATCCTTTAATCCATTTGCATTCAAATAGAAACCATCTGCTACTCCCTCTCTCCTTTTGAGCATCTTTCCATCGATATTCAATCTAACCATATTTCCAATTCTTGCATACCTCTGTTGCAAAATATAGAAACCGCTGGTTCTTGCCTTTATAAATAAGGCGTCTTCCGACAACGACTCACCAGCTCTCCCTGGTAGGTCCGATACTGCAACTACCCTATACTCAAGAACTGCTGAATACTCCTCGGATAGTCTGTGAATGAACCAAATGATGAAAGCCAAAAAGAGACAGAACAAAAAAAGTAATAATTGTCTGCCTCTCTCGTAACTAAATTTTATTTTCGGGAGCCTTATCATTAAGATAATAAGCTATTTAGTGCTCTGTATGTCTGCAACTTCCGATACAATTGCAGATTTATCGAAACGAATTTTAACATTCGCATCTACCTCTACAAGAACATACTGATCTTTAACCTCAACTACAACTCCGTAAATGCCACCAGCGGTAAGCACTTTGTCACCTTTTTTAAGGTTATCGCGGAACTTCACAAGCTCTTTTTGTTTCTTTTGTTGTGGACGGATCATGAAGAAGTACATCACAACAAAGATAAGTACCATCATCGCTAAGAAAGTCCAGTTTCCGCCTGCTCCAGTTGCTGGTGCTGCCTGTAAAAATACAAGAAAATTCATTTTATTCCTTTTTTAAAAATTTATACAAATTTAACTATTCTGTTGAGCCTACCAAACCTCTCCCGCTCTTTTGGATTTTTCCATCCTTTTGAAGAGCATTTAAGACTTTGTCCAAGACTCCGTTTACAAACACCTTACTATTTTGAGTGCTGTAAAATTTCGCAATCTCTACATATTCGTTAATAGAGACCTTAAGCGGGATATTCGGGAAAGCAATTCCCTCGGCAATTCCCATAACAATCAAAGCTAAGTCTGTGGCAGCAATTCTCTCGGGTTCCCAGTTAAGGGTAAAGTCCGACATCAATTCAACGTACTCGTCGTAGTGAATCAGAGATTGTGTCAATAACCTTAATGCATACTCCCTATCTTCGTCTTTAATGAAGACAGTTGGATGGGTCACCTTTTTGTCTTCACGTACTTTTTGCAACCTCTCAATAATTACATTTAGCACATAAGCTATGTCGTCGGAGCAATAAAGGCTGATATCTTCAATGATTTCGTACAAATCATCACTCTCCTCCAGCTCATTTTCGAAAATGTCACAGATCAATTTTACGTCATCGGCAAAAGTTACCGATGGTAAAGACATATAATTTTTAAAATATTCTTTTTCAATTACAGAATTGTATAATTTTTTTACAAACGATAATTGGTCGCTCCAATAAAGACCTGCAGCTTCACATTTCTTAATCAAAGTTTCGTTGTTTGCGATTTTTTCAATCAATCTATTTTCAACAAATCTTCTATTTGGATTTGCCTCCTCATAGGTTGGGTGAAACTTTTTCAAACCTGCTTCTATCTTGTTTTCAGCTACATTGCGTAGTGCAACAGGTAGCGACAACAGATAGAAATATAGATCGAGTGTTTTGTCGCAACTCATGAGCAACTCTTTCTCGGCTGCTTGTAACGACTCCGATCCCGAACTAATCCTACTGAAAAGAACCTTAAAAACCTTGACACGTATCAGTCTTCTGCTAATCATAAATATTCTAATTATCTTAATATTTTGCAAAGATAGATTTTTGTGCACAAAAAATAATTTTATCTTTGTAGAAGAAATTTAAAAACGAACAAAATGTACTTTGAGGATTTTGATATGGCAGACGCTCAAGAGCGTAATGGCGATGACGTCTTTTCCAAGCCTGTGAGGGCCGGAAAACGCACCTATTTTTTTGATGTCAAGGCAACTAAGAACAACGATTACTATCTAACAATCACAGAAAGTAAGAGAAGGCTCGACCGCGATGGAAGGTTTGTTTATGACAAACATAAAATCTTTTTGTACAAAGAAGATTTTGAAAAATTTTCTCAAGGTCTAGAAGAGATTATTCAATATATTAGAGAAAAAGCTCCTGCTGCACAGGAAAAAAGTTCCAAAGACACTGCCCCAACCTTTTCGGATGTAAATTTCGAAGAGCTGTAGATCTTAATAGGTAATTCAATTTTTTTATAAACAGAGACCCATTTTAGGGTCTCTTTTTTTTTGCAGTTTGGCAATTCCGCATGTAACCTCAATCAATGTTATTTAACATTATTAATTATTATATATCTCCAATCTTTTGATTTCTCGAATTCTATGTTGAAATTATTTTTATTCATGGGATTAAGTTTCACCGAACTGATTGAAATATTATTAAACGAAAGTTCGTTTGTAGCTATACTCCATGTCGAAAAAACGTTTACAGAAGTATTGAGGTCTATCAATATGTAAAATCTTATTTCTGTTGTTTTTAAGAATACATCTGTAAAATTAGAAAATATTGAACAAATAAGTCCTGAGGTAGTGTTTATCCATTATTATCTTGGTGATTAATAATTTATATTTGCAAATGATAACTCCAATTATTAATCAACAATTTATTATTCCAATCTTTGTATTTGGAATAGTAAATAGAATAAGACAGTGTGACTATTCGATGATGTAATATACTTCTATAGGTCAACAAGATAAATACAAATAAATATATGTGGCATTCTATTAAATATTTGTACTACAAACTTTTTAAATTGTTTGTAAAAATTAATGGAGAGGATGACTCCCCAGAATATACAGCTATGTTTACAGTAGGTTTATTATTCTTTTTTAACATACTTTCCATCGCATCAATTATAAATCTAGTGTATCAGTTTACTACGTATCCTGCGATTTCAAGAACAAATTTCTTTGTTTTATTCGGACTTCCTTATTATATAATATTTTATTTTATTTTTATTTTTAAAGGAAAATATAAGAGGATTATTAACGAGTTTATAAACGAAAGTGAAGATGACCGAAAAAAAGGAAGAAGAAAAGTTATCAGCTATTTATTATTTTCATTTCTGTTGGTTGTTTTGTCTCTTATACTTGTCGGTGTCGGACATCCAAAATTATAGAAAATGTCAGTTAAACAAGTTTAGCACTTTTGAATTTTGAAGTTAGCATATGAAACGGACAAAATCTAGATTAACTTCTTACGCGTAACAATTTTAATAAAAAAAGGGTGACTAAAAAGAGTGTAATGAACCTCAAAAGTTAGACAACAACTTTTGGAGCCCATATCTAACTAAAGATGTCTCTCATATATTTATGCAAATTGAGTACATAACCCCCATTTGGAGCAAAAATCAGCCCATTCCTCTCCTATAATATGCAAATTGAGTAGAGCCCTAAAATAAAGTTGAGAATACTAACTCCATAAATTATAAGACAATAGTCTATGATAATAAAAAAGAGTATTGTGAATTGAATTTATAGGAGAATAGTCATGCGTATTAAAATTGTATTATGAATAAGAATTGTGCATAAAAATTGTTTATGAGTATTGTGCATGAGAATTATGAATGAGTATTGTGCATATGAACTGTGTATAAGAATTGTTTATGAGTATTGTGCATAAGAACTTTGCATGAGAACTGTGTATAAGATTGTGAATGCGAATTATGAATAAGAATTATAAGATAATTGGGATTGTGCATTGAAAAAGAACTAAGAATTTATTTAAAGGGGTAATATGAAACAGAAAA
>JASDTB010000088.1:0-9850 GCA_041441455.1 Bacteroidales bacterium | reverse complement strand
TCTCCTTTAGCAATTGATCAATAAATGCATCAGCATTTGCGAAATCAGAAACAGAATAAGTTTTAGTTGATTCAGATCTACTATGAACAGCGTTAAGGAGTGATACTGCTCTCTGGTTTACTCCGTTAACTTTTGCTTCGGCCTCTGCAACGTTGAGTAATACCTCTGCATATCTCATAATTGGAGCATAATCGGTGTTAGGGTTGAGTGGATATTTATGTAAAAATGTATACTCAATTCCACTTACTGTTGACTTTCTAGTAATTTGTCTTCTTGCATCAGATAAAGGAAAATCCGTTGTATTTTTCCAGTTTGGACTATCTGTGTTCATCGGATACTCTTGGTTACCATTAGGTGCAATAGTGTAGTAAACAGCAAATCCATTTTGTGTTCCAGGCAATTCTGTAGAGGTAAACGCTATAGAGAATATCGACTCACTAGTAGCATAAGGAGGTAAGAAAATCGAAGCAAATGTAGGTGCTAAAGAATATGTAACCCCAGAAGAAGCAGAGAAAGGTGCATTTGCTGATACTATTTTATTACCCTCTGTCAAAGCTGCCGTAAAGTTATTCATATGCAAATAAACCCTGGTTTTAAAAGCAATTATCGTATTTCTATGAATTCTTGTAACATTGCTTACTGAATTTGCAGCTGTTCCATAAAACATCGGAAGAAGGGGCTCTGCTGCATTGAGATCTGTTAAAATTTGGTCATATGTATCTTTTATTGTGCTTCTAGCTTTATCATTATCCGCAGATGATTTTTGGGCTGTTAATCTAAGTACAAGACCAAGATTATTTGGATTTTGATTGTAAGGGCGAGCGTATAACTGAGCAAGATAAAAATATGCTATTGCTCTCATTGACAATGCTTCGCCTTTGTATTGTTTATACTTTGCCTCTGTAATAATATTCTTACCTACTGCATTTGAAGCGTCAAGTCCTTCAAGAAAAGTATTTATCTTGTTGATTGCAGCATAGGCTGCTCCCCAAGTGTTTTGAACTTCATTTGTTGCTGAGTTTACATTGTGCTGCCATGTTTGGAACGCAGTTGTCTGATTTTGTGTTAGATTCCAAAAATCATCGCCTTTAATGTCTAAATAGATTTGTGTTCTACCAGAGAGAAATGCTTGTGATATGTTTACTGTATTTGTCTCTGTTCTCATTGCTTGATAAAGACCTAATACTTGACCTTCAATTTTTTGAGCTGTTTCAAAAGCTGTTAAATCTGAAATAGATATTTTAGGAATCGGGTCTAAATAGTCTTGAAAACAAGATGTCAGAATTAACGATGCTGCTGCTAATGCTGATATTTTTATCAATATTTTTTTCATAAATGTTTTGTATTAGAAAGTGAGATTAATACCAAATGAATAAGTTCTAGCTTGTGGAACTGAGTTTCTATCTACTCCAGGGGTGATGTTTGCATCGCCATTTGATGATATCTCAGGATCGGCACCTGTATACTTTGTAAATGTGTATAGGTTAAATGCTTGGAAGTAAAGTCTAAGTTTTGACACTCCAATTTTCTTTGCTATTTTTTCACTTAAATTATATCCGAAACTTAGGTTTCTTAATTTAACAAAGTCTCCCTTCTCAACATTTTGAGATTGAACCATAGTTGATCCGTTTGACACATTATCGCCCCAAATAGGTTTTGGTATGTCGGTAATATCTCCAGGATTCTTCCAAGCTGTTTCGTAAACCTCTACTGAGTTATTCCAGAATCTCTGGTCTCTTAAGCCTGCTTTTGATCCATTATAAATCTTAAAATCAAATGCATAACTTAAACCAATGGATAAATCGAAATTTTTATAGTTAAAGTTATTATCTAAACCTCCATATACTTTTGGAATTGGACTACCTAGAACTCTGCCATCATCTGTAATATTAATTGCAGCAGCATTTGTTCCATCTTCATATTTCCATCTATTTGCTGGAACTGTTTGACTATGGTCATAATAAACCTTTCTTCCATCTAATTTTTCAAAAATTCTTCTTCCTGTTTGAGGATCAACACCCAAAGTTTTAACACCCCAAATATTTCCAATAGGATATCCTACAAGTGTACGGTTCGTTGTTTCTGATCCAGATGTTACTCCAACAATACTTGGTACACCAGGAGCAAGAGCTGTAACTTCATTATGAAGAGTACTTAGGTTTAGAGTTGTATTCCATTTAAAATCTTTTCCATCAATATTGTAGCTTGTAAGCGTAAGTTCAATACCATTATTTTTCATCGAACCAATATTTTGGAAAATAAGATCATCTGGAATACCTTTAGAAGGTGATTGAGGAACTTGAATAATCAAATCTTCTACAGTGTTATTAAAGTAATTGAAATCTACCTGGATTTTATCTTTTAAAAGACCAAATGATACTCCAAAGTCAAATTTATTACTTGCTTCCCATCTTAAATCAGCATTACCAGCTTGAGCAAAGTATAATGATGAATTACCATTATAAATTCCAGATCCATATAAGAATAGAGAAGCATAGTTAGAAACCGCAGAGATATTTCCAACTCTACCATAACTTGCTTTTATTCTCAAATCAGAAAAATATCTTTTAAAGAAATCGTTATTCAGAAACTCTTCCTTTGAAGCATTCCACATAAACGACATACCACCAAAGTTACCAAACTTATTTCCTGAAGCTAGTCCAGAATAGCCGTCTCTACGACCACTTACTTCAATAAAGTACTTCTTATTCCAATCAATATTTAACCTACCAAAGAATGATAAGAAATAGTTCTCTTCAAGTGCAGCTCTTGGTGGTTGTTGCGGAGTTGTCCAACCTCCCTCGTAAGAATCATAGAAAATATCAGTTAAACCAACTTGTGATGCAGACCATGAACGAATATGAGTATATTGTTCTTCGGAACCTGCCATAGCTGCGACTTTTAATTTTTCCAAGAATGTCTTAGTATAATTAAGAGTATTTGTAATATTCCATCTATTTCTTCTATCTATATAATTTGCAGCTAGACCTCCATTTTGGCGTCCATCACCATGTTCTGGATGCCAGAACTGTTTAGATTCAACAAGACTGTTGTCCAATCCAAGAGATGTTCTAAAATATAGGTCTTTTAATAGATTAACATTCAAATAAATAGAACCTAATAACCTCTCTGATTGAGCACTGAATTTATTCTTATCGATCAAAAATACAGGATTGAAAAATCCTACTGATTGTGTATTATTTAATGTTCCAATATAACCAGTTGCTGGATCAAGATTGTAAGATCCATCATTTTTATAAGGACCGACAATTGGAGATGTTATAAATACAGTTCTACCTAAACCTGCAGAGCTGAAACTATCACCATTAAGCGATCCTGTATTTGGCGCGTTAATTAGTGACCATGAGTAAGTAACGTTTGATCCTACTGTGAACATTTTATTAATCTTATGTTCAATGTTGAATCTAGCAGATCTTTTTTCTAAATTATTTGACTTAACCATACCATCTCCCTTTGCGTAACCAAGAGAAACATAGTAATTTGTTGTTTTATTAGCACCAGAGAAAGATAGATTATGATTATGTTGAAAACCTGTTTGATAGATATAGTCTCTCCAATCAGTATTAATTACGTTTCCGTTAGCATCATTATTTAAAAAATATGCAGGTGCTAAACCAATATTTGCTCGTGCCCTATTTTTATGTTCAATATATTGGTATGCATCCATTACATCAAATGTGTTTGATGCTTGAGTGAACTGAACAGATCCATCGTATGATAGTTTTGACGCTCCATCAACTCCTTTCTTTGTAGTTATTAAAATAACTCCATTCGCTGCTCTTGATCCGTAAACAGCTGTAGCAGAGGCATCTTTCAGAATTTCAATTGAAGCTATATCACCAGGATTTATATCTCCCATCATATTAGTTGAGGCTGCCGTTCTAACAGTTCTAAGATTTCTATCGCCTGTGGATACGTTTTCTAGCAAAGGAATACCATCAACTACAACTAAAGGAGACGAGCTTCCAGAAATTGAGTTATAACCTCTTACCCTAATTACCGGAGCATTACCAATAACGCCATTTGGAATAGTAACGTTTACACCAGCTGCCTTTCCTTGTAGGGCTTGGTCGAATGATTGAACTGGTACATTTTTGAGAGCCTCTCCCTTCACTGATGCAATAGATCCAGAGACATCTCTTTTTGATTGTACACCATATGCAACAAACACAACTTCATCAACAAGAAACGCATCTGGCTCCATTGTAATTTTAAAATCGTTTGTTGTTCCTACTTCTACCTCTTGTGTCTTGTACCCCATACAAGAAAAGACAAGAGTCTTAGCTACCTTGTTGCTTTTAATGATAAATTTACCATCGGCATCGGTCAGTGCTCCAGATGTCGCACCTTTTACTAGTACCGACACTCCAGGAAGAGGCATGTTGTCTTCCGAACTGATAACAGTACCCGATAACTGCACTGCCTGAGCATACGCGGATGTTAGTCCAAAACATACGAGGCAAATCAATAACAGTAATGATTTTTTCATGAATGAATATTTAGATTAATAAAAAGTTTTCATATCAAAAATAGATACGAACATTCAATTAAATAAATATCAATTAGTTATAAATTTATGTCGAAAATATTCTATAATCCAATACTGTTAAGGCTTTTCATCTAGTTTTAGATTTTCGACGAATTAGTCTATTAAACATTTAAATAGACTTATCATCGATTTAAATCGACATTTCTACAAATTGAATAAATCAAATATTAATAAGTTCATAGGGTATCAACGCCATAGCCGATCTATATTACATAGATCACTGTATGCAACATTTTAAAACTAGAGTCGTTCTAAAGATGTAAAGAAAAAATTATGCGTACAGCATCATACATAACAATTGTGATTGCAGGAGCATTGTTAAGCAATGACAGTGGAAGAATGCAAATAAAAATAGATTACGAGTATAATAAAAGTATGTTTTGCTTTTATCTCGATAAAAATTATAAAAGTAACCCTTTAAATAAAGACAATGAACAGGTTGTTGATCATATATCTACTCTCTTCTTTCATGATTGTCTATTGTGGAAAGACCTATTACCATAATATTCACAATATCATGAATTTAGAGTGCAAAGAAAAAAACCAGACCACCTGTCTACAAAAATTCGACTGCGATCTGGGTTTAAATTTCATCTACTGTGCAAAGCCTGCAAGATATATTCAAACAAACGAACTGCCTCCCATTGAGGAGTACTAGAATTCAAAATCTTGCTGCTTTGGAAATAATCCAAATAGTCCTCCAGTATGAATAAATAGAATATTTTCTGATTCTTTTAAGTTACCATTTTCAATTTCGGCACAAAGACCTTTCATCGCTTTGCCAGTATAAACAGGGTCTAAAACCAATGCTTCTAAAGAGGCTAAATCTGCAATAAATTTCAACTCATCCTCTGTACTCAAGGCATACCCTATTCCAACATATTTATCATTGATCTCAACCTCAGATTTATTTATATCAAGATTTAAATCAATTAGTTTAATAGCATCATGCGAAATTTTCTCAACAGCATTTTGGAAATATGCCGTATCATCACAGACTGCCATTCCAATGATTCTTTTCTTTAAATTATTTCTCTTGTTTTCAATATATAGACCAGCATAAGTTCCGCCCGATCCTACTGCGCAAACAATTGTATCAAACTCTATATTAAGCTCTTTTTCCTGCTTAACAATCTCTTTCATACAATCAATATAGCCTAAAGCACCTGGTCCAAAAGAGGCTCCCTCGGGTACTATATAAGCCTTGCCTCCTTTAGATGCAACATCTGATGCAATTTTCTCCATGATTTCATTCCTAGAATGTCTATACTCATCTGGAGTACAATATTCTATTTGAGCTCCAAAAAGCTTATCTAAAAAAAAGTTGCCTTCAACTTTTGGATATGAAGATATTCTTAATAGTAGTATAGATTTCAAGCCAAGCATTGTTGCGGCAGCAGAAGTTGCCCTACAATGATTTGATTGAATTCCACCACATGTGATTATTGTATCACAACCTTTATTAACAGCATCTTTTAAAGCATATTCGAGCTTCCTAATTTTATTACCTGAAATTTCAGAGCCAGTCTGGTCGTCCCTTTTTATAAAAATATTTTTACCAACCTTTTTTGAAAGTCTTTCTAACTTATATACTTTGGTAGGCAAATTGGCTAGATGAATTTTTTCCATTACTTCTTGTTCTTTAGTTCGTTTTCAATTACTTCTCTCATTTTATTGAATTCATCCATGTCGAATAATCTAGTCAACATAATAATCTTGCCCTTCCTGTCTATAATAATATTCCTAGTTACACCTGCACCTTTAGAGCAAAATAGATCAAAAATCTTACCATCTAAGTCTAGCGTCATCGGATAGGTTATTCCTATTTTATCAGCAAATTCGATTGCTTTTTCTTTGGTCTCTTTGTAGTCAATTGCGAAAAGAGCAAAATCTTTTCTATTCTTATTTTTTAGCCAAATATCAGACTCTATATATGGCATCTCCTTACGGCATACCCCGCACCAACTAGCTGTAAACTGTAGCATTACAACTTTTCCCCTTAACGAAGATAGTCTCTTTTTACTGCCATCAGCCATTACTAATTCAAAATCTGGAGCCATATCTCCTGTCTTAACAATATATCCCCTCTCATCTCCCTTAATTTTAATGCTGTCTTGATCGCCTACAACGTCAAAAGCAGACTCAACTTTGTTCATTACATTACCTGCAACATTACAAGCCAAAAATACTGGTATTGCCAGATAGATTAAAAATTTGTGGGTCATAGTATTGATTGTTATTATTTGATTTCTAGAAGATAAACATTAGTTAGAACAGATTGCCTAGTATCAGGATTTAAAAATGCAGGAGTTAGTCTAGTTACTCTAAAATCCTGAGATTTAGCCAATATATTATATTGATGTCCATTATCATTTAAAAATTTAAGGTCTTTCTCTTCTGCAAATAGATATAGAGGCTTTATGTTTGATTTAAGGCTATCCATCTGATTAATGGTAACTAATCTGTGAACATAGGAAGTATAGTAATCAAATGAAAATGGAGTATCTAATTCGTTATTAAACAGAAATAAGTTCTTGTTATTTAGAGACAACTTATTTGCCTCTTTTGCTAAATTTTGTCCGCCTTGATAAGATAGTAATTGTGGGAAAAAGTTAGCATTAAAAGGTAACCAGAAAAATATTGTTACAAATACCCCTTTTAGAACTAAATTCTTTACTGAATCAGTTTTTTGAAGAAGTTTAAACAACATTAAGACACCTGGAATAATAAAGACCAATGTAAGAATATGGTTTTGGACTGGGAATGCCCAATAATTGATACCTATTGCAACAATAATCATCAAAACATACTGAATATTCTGCAAAATATTTGCTTTTTTAAGAGCACGTAATGTAAAACTATCAATCCAAGAGGCTAAGAAAAGAGCTGTCAGAGGAAAAATAGGAATTATATACTGAGGTAGCTTAAATTTGGAAATACCCATTCCAATAAAAATTATAATTACAGGGTAAACAAATGCTAATGAAGTATTTGAAAACAGAGTTTTTTCTCTAAATGATCTTGCAATTCTATCAAACACACCGATATAATACAACACACTCCATGGAATTATTGACCATAAAAGAGAGTGGAAAAAAAATAAATAATCATTAGATGATGCAACTCCAAACTCTTGTCCACTCATTCTTCCGTAGAAATGATCGAACAAAATGAATCGAAGACCAGAATTACCTGTAGTTCCTCTGATTAATAATTCAGGATGCATATCATATTGAATATAGAAAGAGATCAATTCAGGTGTGATGAAGGCAAAGAAAAATAGGATAATAGATAAAAATCTCCATTTAAATAGATCCCAAAAGGCACCTCTACTTATTGAATAGAAAATAGTTGTAAGAGCAATAATACCAACTCCATACCATCCTTTTACAGAAAAGGCAATTGCGGCACCAAGTGCAGCAAAAATCAGAGATTTCCAACTATTTTTATTGAGATACTCAATTACTTTCCAAATAGAGAATATTACAGCACCTGTAAGCATTGCATCCATTCTAATATCCATATTTGCCATTAGAAAAGCAAAAGAAGTCGCTAAAATTAGCGTAGCATTGATTGCAACATCTTTTGAATAAATTAATCTTGCTAGCTTATAAATAGAATATAATGTAAGACATGTAAATAATAAAGAAGATATTTTATAAGCAAATGTAGTGACTCCTAATAATATAAAAGAGAGTTGAAGAATCCAGAACTGAAAATGGGGCTTATCTAAATAGGGATCACCATGTGAGACCAATGAAATTGGGTCATTATTCAAAAACATGTTTAAAGCAATCGTTGCGTGGTGAGCAGAGTCATTATCGTTGATGGGAACCAACAATCCCAATAAATAGATAATCGAAAGAAATCCTATTAGAAAAATGTTTTCTGTTCTAGAGCTTAAAATCTTTTTCATCATATAATAAAGTATCATTTCATGCCTCACAAAGTTATTCATTTAATCAATATTCTTCACATGTTTGATTTTTTTTGATTAGTTTTGCTCACCTTTAACAACAATTTCGTGATGAAACTGAAATATTCCATTTTGCTCTTATTAATTCTTTTTTTATCACCGGCACTTCCGGCTCAAAAATTACCAACCAGTTTTTTCAAACCTATTGCAGACACTTTACAATGCCATTTTAAAAAACAGGCATATGTAACAGGTAAAATTTCAATAGATTCTGTAGTAAGAAGAAAAACATCTATTACAATTTATTTTAATCAATATCTTTCTGAATACTCTCTCACAAAAACATATGTTGATTTTATTTATAAAATTGCAAAAGAACTTCTTCCTCAAGAGTATAAGGAATTGAATCTTACTATTCATTCGTGCGGAAGTCCTATTTCCAATTTGATTGTTCCAACATTTGATGATTTCGGTCTTACTAAAAAGGAGAGGAAAAAGAGAGAAAAAGACCTCAAAGAGTCTAGGACAACCAATCTATTGGTAAAAAACATATCAAAACCATATTCTATCGACAAAGGTCTAAATAATCGACATTTGGCAATCTGGCAAAGCCATGGTTTTTATTATGAGCAAAAGCTTTTAAGATGGGAATGGCAGAGAGCAAGGATATTCCAAACAGTAGAAGATCTTTACACCCAATCTTACGTTTTGCCATTTTTAGTTCCAATGTTAGAAAATGCAGGAGCTGTTGTTATGCTTCCACGAGAGAGAGATGTGCAAAAAAATGAAATAATCGTTGACAACGACCAGCAAGACTCTGACTATTATGAAGAGAATGGAGCGATGACTTGGTCCAATACCACTACAGCAGGATTTGCCGACAAGAAAGTAATGTATGAAACTGGCGAAAATCCTTTTGAATTAGGTACTTCTAGACAAATCGAATCTATTAAAAACGATCACTTTTCAATAGCAAGATGGGCTCCAAAATTTCCAGAATCTGGAGAGTATGCTGTTTATGTATCATATTTATCGCTACCAAAGAGTACTACCTCTGCAGAATATACAGTATATCATAAAGGAGGATCCACAACATTTAAAGTCAATCAAAAAATGGGTGGAAAAACATGGATTTACCTTGGCACTTTTCCATTTGAAAAAGGACGTAACTCTAGTCAATATGTTATCTTAACTAATAAAACTGGAAAAAAGGGAGAGATTGTAACAGCGGATGCGGTAAAATTTGGAGGAGGAATGGGCAATATTGCAAGAAAACCTTCTGACCAAGGGTCCGAAATGAACAGAAAGAGTTCATCTAATGAACCAATCCAAAAAGTTAAGATAGACCTAGATGTAAAGCCAGA
>JASDTB010000087.1:0-49040 GCA_041441455.1 Bacteroidales bacterium | reverse complement strand
AACAGTAGCTAACAAGAAGAAAGCAACTAAATAGAACCTAGATCATGGCAAAAAAAACAGGAACAACAAATAAAAAGAAAGTTGTTAAAGTAGAAGCGTATGGCCAAGCCCATGTTTCATCGACTTTCAACAATGTAATTGTTACTCTTACCAACAATAATGGTCAGGTTATAAGCTGGTCATCTGCTGGTAAAATGGGATTCAGAGGTTCTAAGAAGAACACTCCATATGCAGCACAAACTGCTGCTGCTGATTGCGCAAAAGTAGCTTTTGATATGGGGCTACGTAAAGTAAAGGCTTTTGTAAAAGGACCTGGAGCTGGTCGTGAGTCTGCAATTCGTACTATTCATGGTGCAGGTATCGAAGTTACCGAGATTGTAGATGTTACTCCACTTCCACACAACGGTTGCCGTCCAAAAGGTCGCCGTAGAGTTTAATCCTTATTAATCATTAAAATTATTAAATATGGCAAGATATACAGGGCCTTCTACTAAAATTGCCCGCAAATTTGGCGAGCCTATTTTCGGACCAGATAAAAGTTACGAAAAGAAAAACTACCCTCCGGGACAACATGGTCTTGCAAAGAAACGCAAGAAATCATCGGAGTATGGTACTCAACTTAGAGAAAAACAAAAAGTAAAATATACTTACGGTCTTTTAGAGAGACAATTCCGTAATCTTTACGAAAAAGCTTCAAGAATGAAAGGCCGCAAAGGTGAAAATCTTTTGCTACTTCTTGAGTCTCGTCTAGACAATCTAGTATACCGTATGGGTATCGCACCGAGCCGTGCTGCAGCAAGACAGTTGGTTAACCACTGTCACATCATTTTAAATGGTGACGTTTGCAACATTCCGTCTACTATTATCAAACCAGGAGACATCGTTGGCGTTCGTGAGAGATCAAAAAGCTTAGAGGTTATTCAAGACAACATTTCTCGTGGTACAAGCAGATTTGCTTGGATCGAGTGGGATTCTGCAACTATGTCTGGTAAATTACTAAATCTACCAGAAAGAACTGAGATTCCAGAAAACATTAACGAGCAATTAATCGTTGAATTATACTCTAAATAATAAATAAAATGGCAATATTAGCATTTCAAAAACCGGATAAGGTAATAATGCTTGATGCTACCGACAAATTCGGTCGCTTTGAGTTCCGTCCGTTGGAGCCGGGTTACGGCATAACAGTTGGTAACGCTTTGCGTCGAATTCTTCTATCTTCTTTAGAAGGACATGCCATTACCGCGATTAAGATTCAAGGTGTGGACCATGAATTTGCTACAATTCCAGGTGTAATTGAGACTGTTGTCGATATTATTCTAAATCTAAAGCAAGTTCGCTTCAAAAGAATGATTGAAGGTGAAGATACTGAAATCGTTACTGTATCGGTGAGCGGAAAGAATGAATTTACCGCAGAAGATATTTCAAAGCAATTATCTTCTTTCAAAGTGTTGAACCCGGAATGGCATATCTGCTCAATGGAGCCGTCTGTCAATCTCACAATGGAGATTAGAATCGGAAAAGGTAGAGGATACGTTCCTGCCGAAGAGAATAGAGTGGAGGATGCTCCATTTGGTTTGATTCCGATTGACTCTATCTACACTCCAATTAAGAATGTAAAATATTCTGTAGAAAACTGGCGTGTAGAGCAGAAGACTGACTTCGAAAAACTAAATTTAGAGATAACAACCGACGGTTCAATCCATCCTAAAGATGCATTGAAAGAGGCTGCCAAAATTCTGATCCACCATTTCATGTTGTTCTCAGACGAGAAGATTACCCTTGAAACTCCGGTAGAAGTTGTTAGCAATGAGCTTGATGAAGAGTCGTTACGTATGCGTCATCTGCTTCTTACTAAACTTTCAGATATGGAACTTTCGGTAAGAGCTCTAAACTGTCTAAAAGCAGCTGAGATTGAAACATTTGCCGATTTGGTTTCGCTTCAGAGATCTGAGCTAATGAAGTTCAGAAATTTCGGAAAGAAATCACTTACCGAAATAGATATGCTAGTTGAGAGATTAAAACTCAACTTCGGCATGGATGTGACAAAGTATAATATTGAAAAGAAAGTAATAAAACATGAGGCATAATAAGAAATTCAATCACTTAGGCCGTAAGAGCGGACACCGCAGAGCGATGTTAGCAAACATGGCTTCCTCTCTAATTTTGCACAAAAGAATTGAGACAACAGAAGCGAAAGCTAAGGCGCTTCGTATGTACATAGAACCACTTGTAACAAAGTCTAAAGATGATACTACTCATTCACGCCGTACGGTATTCTCATACCTAAAGCAAAAAGAGGCAGTTACAGAGTTGTTCCGTACAATTGCACCTAAGATCGCTGATCGCCCAGGTGGATATACCAGAATCCTAAAAACTGGTTTCCGTCAAGGTGACGCTGCAGACATGGCTCTTATTGAGTTCGTGGACTTCAACGAAGCTGCATTAGCTGCTGCTAAACCAGAAGCTAAAAAAGCTACTACTCGTCGTAGTCGCCGCACAACTAAGAAAGCTGACGCTCCAGTTGCAGAAGCTAAAGCTGAGTAATTCTAGTCCGAATATAGTTCGGAGTTGAATATAAATAAAATAGGCTATCAATTTTGACAGCCTATTTTTTATTTAATAAGATTGTTATTATGCGATAAACATTCCAACCATTGCCGCAGACATCAAGGCTACAAGAGTAGCTCCAAGTAATGATCTGAATCCAAACTTAGATAGTATTGGTTTTTGGTTTTCGGCCATTCCACCAACTCCCCCAATCTGAATACCAATAGATGCAAAGTTTGCAAATCCGCAAAGCACATAAGTTGCCATTATGATCGATTTAGTATTTACAAATGCACCATTTTGAATCATTTCAGATAAACTATTATATCCAACGAATTCAGTCATAATAAGCTTTTCGCCTAGAAGACGACCAACTAGGTCTAAGTCAGCTCCACTAACTCCTGTTAACCAAATGATAGGTGCGAACGCGTAAGCTAAAATAAACTGAAGAGAGAGCTCTGTATACTTGCTATTTGTTAAATTAGCGATAACTTCATTCAGAGTAGTTAAGTCTCCGATTTTAACAAAAATAAAGTTTACTCCAGCGATTAGAGAGTAGAATACTAGAAGCATTGCTGCTACATTGGCAGCTAGTTTCAAACCATCTGTAGTACCATTTGAGATAGCATCTAGAACATTCTTACCAATCTTCTCTCTTGGAACCTCTACTGAGTTGTCGATCTCCTCTTTTTGAGGCATTAGAATCTTAGCCATTGCAATTGCACCAGGAGCTGCCATTACAGAAGCAGAGAGTAGATGTTTGGCAAATTCAAGCTCCATTACCTTGTCTCCACCTCCAAGCATGCCAATGTATGCCGCAAGAACTCCTCCTGCCATTGTTGCCATACCCGCAGTCATCACCAACATTATCTCAGATTTAGTCATTTTAGGGATGTAGGCTTTAACCATTAGAGGAGCCTCTGTCTGCCCCAAGAAGATATTACCAGCGGTTGAAAGTGATTCTGCTCCCGATAACTTCATCGCTTTTGAAAGAAGCCAAGCCATTACCCATACAATCTTTTGAAGGATTCCAAGGTAGAAAAATAGACTTGTTAGAGCTGAGAAGAAGATAATAGTTGGAAGAATCTGTAAAACGAAGATAAATCCAAAGTTGTTTACATCTAGTAATGATCCAAATAGGAATGTTGAACCGGCTTTAGTCCATCCAAGTACAGCCACAAAACACTTTCCGAGGAATTCGAAAACTACTTGAACTGCTGGAAACGCAAGTACAGAGATCGCTAGGATTAATTGAATAGCAAGAGCTATCCCAACTGTTTTCCAGTTGATTCCTTTCCTGTCGTAGCTTGCCAGCCATGCAATGAAGATTAGAGTTGCCATTCCAAGAATGCCTCTTAGTATCGACATGATGTCGAAATTAAGTGCTTTTTTTGTAAGAATAGCCTTGTATGGATTTTCTGCAACTTTTTGAATTGCGGCTGAATCTACTGTAGCAACAGCAGAATCTGCAGCGGCCTTTGATGTAATTGTTGTATCAACAACAACCTTCTCTGCAGCTTTTGCAGTTTTTGGTTGCTGAGCATAAATGCTACCTATGCCAATGCATAGAATTAGAATTAGAACTAGTTTTTTCACGTAAGCTATATTTTTTAATTATTATAAATTCTTCCTCAATACAAATATAGGTATTATATTATTATCTTTGAGGTTTCAATTGTAATTATGAGATTTGAGAAAATTGCACAAGATTTAGGATCATCTGCAAGATGTGGATTAGTATATACAGACCACGGAGTTATTGAGACTCCTATTTTTATGCCTGTAGGTACATTGGGAACGGTAAAAGCTGTTTTTCACAGGGATTTGAAAGATGATATTAAGGCTCAGATTATTTTAGGGAACACATATCATCTATACTTGCGCCCTGGTACTGAAATTATTAAAAAAGCAGGAGGTCTTCATAAATTTATATCTTGGGATCGCCCAATTTTGACCGATAGTGGAGGATTTCAAGTCTTCTCACTTGCCGAAAATCGGAAACTCTCGGAAGAGGGATGTACATTTCGTTCGCATATAGATGGATCGAAACACTTCTTTACTCCAGAAAATGTTGTAGACATTCAACGTATTATCGGAGCAGATATTATCATGGCGCTAGACGAATGTCCCCCTGGTGATTCTGATATAACTTACGCAAAAAAATCATTACTTCTGACTCAACGTTGGCTAGAAAGAGGAGCTCGTCACTTCGATCAGACTGAACCACTTTATGGTCATAGTCAGACCTTCTTCCCAATTGTCCAAGGCTGTGTCTATCCCGAATTACGAGTAATGGCAGCAGAGCATGCCGTCTCTCTTAACAGAGAGGGATATGCAATAGGCGGTCTTTCTGTAGGGGAGCCAACAGAACTTATGTACCAAATGTTGGAGGTTGTGGATCCAATTTTGCCTAAGGACAAACCTAGATATTTAATGGGAGTGGGAACTCCAGCAAATTTATTGGAGGGAATCGCAAGAGGGGTAGACATGTTTGACTGTGTAATGCCTACAAGAAACGCAAGAAATGGGATGATATTTACCTCTGAGGGAATGATTAATATTCGGAATAAGAAGTGGGCAGACGATTTTTCTGCAATTGATCCGAATGGCGTCTCTTTTGTAGATTCAACATATTCAAAGGCTTACCTAAGGCATCTATTTATTTCGGGCGAAATTTTAGGTGCGCAGATTGCTAGTGAACACAATTTGGCATTCTATCTGTGGTTAGTAAAAGAGGCTCGCAGTCATATAAAAGCTGGAGACTTTACCTCGTGGAAAAATACAATGGTTAAAAAACTAGAGACAAAACTCTAATGAAGAACTACAGACTTACCATACTTGATAAATATATTATTCGCAAATTCATAGGAACATATGTTTATGCGATAATGTTGATTATCGGAATAGTTATAATCTTCGATATTAGTGAAAAGATCGACGACTTTGTGGACAAAAATGCAACATTTTCGGATATAGTTATTGACTATTACGCAAACTTTGTCCCATATTTCATGAATATGTTTAGTCCGCTCTTCGTGTTCATTACAGTAATCTTCTTCACGTCGAAGCTAGCCTCTAATAGCGAAATTACAGCGATTCTTGCTGGTGGAGTAAGTTTTAAAAGGCTAATGTATCCATATTTCTTGTCTGCAAGTTTTATTGCAATGTTCAGTTTGCTACTGAATATGTTCGTAATTCCTCCAGCAAATAAAGCAAGGCTTGAGTTCGAAGAGAAATATCTACAAGATAAGTTTATAAATACAAACCTAAATATTCACTACCAGTTGAATCCAGGTTTGTATGTCTATATGGAGTCGTTTAACACAATCAACAAAGCTGCAGTTAGATTTACCTTAGAGGAGATTGATGGACACACATTAAAATCTAAGCTTACTGCTGAGACGGCAGTTTGGGATTCAGTTGCACGTAAATGGACGCTATATGATTATTATATAAGAAAAATTGAAGGCGACAATGAGAAAATTGCCAAAGGTTCGCGGTTAGATACAACGATTGCTTTATCAATTGAGGACTTAAGTAGACGCGAGAATGCTGTAGAATCATATAATTATTCGGAACTGAATGACCTTATCTCAACTTTAAAGATGAGAGGTGATAAAATGGTTAAGTATGCACAAATTGAGAAGCATACTAGATTTGCAATACCGTTTTCGGCGTTTATCCTCACAGTTATGGGGGTCTCTCTCTCATCTAAACGAAGACGTGGAGGAATCGGAATGAACATTGGTATTGGTATAGCATTGAGCTTCTCATATATTCTTTTCTTAAGATTTAGTCAGATGTTCGTTCATGCCGGAGTCTTGCCTCCGTGGCTAGCTCTTTGGGTTCCGAACATAATGTACGCGCTTATCGCATGGCTGCTCTATAGGCTTGCACCAAAATAAAACAAGTCTTAGAAGATACTCTCTAATTTTTAACTTTAGTTAATACCATCTCTATCGGTATAGCATACCCTTGATAATCCATATCGACAATTCCTTCGGGCTCTTTCAGCGACCATTGGATTTTGGCAGGGGAAGTTGAGATGATTGTGATTTTAGAATCACCATTTCCAGTCCCGGTTAGTGGGTCGAAAAAAGACAACTTAAGAAAATTAGGAGTTTGATTATTCGAATGTACCACAAAGTTTGAAAAACAAATTAAAGCCTCTTCCGTTTTTGTTTGAATAGTATTTAAATCATCGAATAAAGTCACCCCATTTTTAGTATATCTAAAAGTACCTACAAGAATATAAAAATGTCTTCCCATAAAGGTATAGTCATACTTTTTAGTTTTCATTATAAATATCTCGTTAGTAGTCTCATATTTCCAAGTGCCAACATAAAAGTCGTAGTTTGGGATGTATTGCGAATATAGAGTGAGATTAAAGCAAAGTATAAGGAAGAGAAGTGCTATCTTTTTCAACATAAATTCTTTTTAAGAGTATAAAGATATATAAAAGTCTATTAATGAAATCAACCGTATCAAGATCAAGCTAGATACGGTTGAATATTTTATCGATAAATTAGTTAGCTTAAATAGCTATTCGGAATTAGACTTTTTTGATAAGGCTATTTGAGATTTAGTTTCTCTGATAATACTTTTAGCATATCATCAATCATCGACTCCATATCCCATTTAGGGTTCCAGCCCCATTCTGCTCTTGCACACGAATCATCCATGTAGTTTGGCCAAGAGGATGAAATCTCAGCTTTGATAGGATCAATGTCGAAGTCGTATGTAAATTCAGGGATGCGCTTCTTGATTGCTTCGAAAAGAATTACTGGAGTGAAGCTCATTGCAGTTACATTGAAACTGTTTCTATGTTGAAGTTTTGAAGGATCAGCCTCCATTAACTGAGTACAAGCATTAAGTGCATCAGGCATGTAAAGCATATCCATGTATGTGTTTTCTGGAACAGCACATGTATATTTACGATTCTTAAGAACCTCATAAAATACTTCAACTGCATAGTCAGTAGTTCCACCACCAGGAAGAGCTCCGTTAGATATGATACCAGGGAACCTTACGCTTCTTGCATCAACACCAAATTTTGCATGATAATAGTCGCCAAGAAGCTCTCCAGCAACTTTACATACACCGTACATTGTGTTTGGACGCATAATTGTGTCTTGAGGTGTGTTGTCGTGCGGGGTTGAGTGACCGAATGCGCCTATTGAACTAGGGGTAAAGACAGCACATTTAAACTCTCTTGCAAGTTCAAGTGAGTTTAGGAGTGCTCCCATATTTATATCCCACGCCAATTTTGGATTCTTCTCGCCTGTAGCAGAAAGAAGCGCAACAAGGTTGAAGATTGAGTCGATGTTGTATTTTTTAATTACATCGGCATAATTCTTGACATCTAACGCATCAAGTGTAAGCGCAATTGACTGTTCAGATAGCTTTGCAACTATCTCAGGTCTTAGATCAGCTGCAATTACGTTATCGTATCCATAATTTTTTTGAAGATGAGGAATCAGTTCCGTACCAATCTGACCGCCTGCACCAACCACAAGTATGTTTTTCATATATCTTTTTTATAATGATTCTGTAAGAAAATTGCGGTGCAAAAGTATGAATTTTATACTAAATTTATCATTTTAATTACAAAATCGTTGATAATTTTGTACAAAATATAATTGATTTGGAGACAAAAGATTTAGATATTGCCATTAGAGACCTTGCGTTGGAGTTAGGGTTTTGTGACTATTCAGCTCTAAGGATTACTAAAATGGAATTAGAGACACTAAGGCTTAGGGAGTATTTGTCGAGAGGCTTTAATGCTCAAATGGGCTATCTAGAACGAAATACTGATAAAAGAGAGGATCCTAAGTTATTGTTGGAGGGGGCGCAAAGTATCTTATGTTTTTTAGCTGAATATCGTAATGAGAATCTTTTGGAGAGTATTCCAAAGATCGCCTCTTATGCACAAGGGTTCGATTATCACGACGTAATCAAATCAAAACTAAAAGTTATTGGGGAGAAAATATCCACTTTCAGACCCGGTGCGCAATACAGAGTTTTTACAGATTCGGCTCCAATCTTGGAACGAAGTTGGGCGGCAAGGGCAGGGTTGGGTTTTATTGGGAAAAGCACAATGCTGATAAACAAAAATCATGGTGTGCGGACTTTAATTGGGGTTATTTTGTCAACAGAAGAGATTGATTCGAACAGAGAACTGGTTAAAAATGGATGTGGAAATTGTAGAAAATGTATAGATAGTTGCCCAAATGGAGCCATTTCGTCTGATGGATTTGTTAATGCAAATAGATGCATCTCATACAGAACGATAGAGTCAAAGCATATGCGTTCAGAAGAGCCATTTATGATAAACCAAAATGGATGGTTTTTTGGATGTGATATCTGCATCGATGCCTGCCCATGGAGCAAAAAGAGTAGTAATAAATTTTTAGATGGTCTACAAGATGAATCTCTTGACTTTAAGATGAATATTGAAGAGTGGCAGAAGATGTCTGAGTCTGAATTTAAATTAAAATTTAAGAAGACTCCTCTAAAAAGAGCTGGGTATTTGAAAATAATGGATAACTTGGCGGGGATAAATGAGTAGAATGGAGTTTTTTAGTAAAGTAAATATTGAAAGTCCAGAAGAGAGAATCACTTTTGATGATAGACTTTTTTTCTTAGGCTCTTGTTTTGCTTCTGAGATTGGAGGCAGAATGGCAGACAATGGATTCAATTCTATGGTCAATCCATTTGGAATGCTGTTTAATCCCGCATCGATTGAGTTTGCGTTGAGATTATGCACAAGAGAGGAGGCAATTTATGAGGGTGAGATCATAAAGCGAGAGGATCTCTATTTTGATTTGATGCATGGGAGTGAGTTTTGTGCCTTTTCGCAAGATGAGCTACTGACGAAATTGAATAAGAACCTCAAGTTAGTAAGAGACTATTTTGATCAATCTTCAATAGTTGTTATCACGTTAGGAACTTCATGGGTATACAGATATTTAGCTACTAATAAAGTCGTATCTAATTGTCACAAACTTCCATCGATTAATTTTAATCGGGAGTTCCTTGATGTAGATAATATTTACACTCTGTTAAGGCAGTGTGTTGAGATGGCTCCAAAAAAACGGTGGATTTTTACAGTCAGCCCTGTAAGACATCTTAAAGATGGTGCGCATGGAAATCAATTGAGTAAGTCTTCGTTGTTACTTGCTTTGGATCGCCTTTGCAAAGAGTTTTCGAATTGTGAATACTTTCCTGCTTATGAGATAGTCTTGGACGAGCTCAGAGATTATCGATTCTATGCAGAGGACCTAGTACATCCCTCTAAAGCTGCCGCTGATTATATCTTCGAAAGGTTTTCTGATGTTTGGATTGCTGAAAGCTGCCATGCAACTATGTCCGATTTTAAAAGATTAAAGGCGATGAAAGCTCATAGGCCAATGCTTCCTGAGGGTGTTGAGTATGCAAGATTCTTGTCTAAAATAGAGGAGCTAGAGCAAAAACTGAGAAAAAAGTAACTTGCTAATAATTTTTAATCCAAATTCAATCTTCAATAACTTACAGTAATGATCGACAAAATCAATTTGTCGATTATGTTTTTTATCTATCTGTAAGATAAAATTGTTACACATTAATTTTCTTTACTAGATAAGGACTATGGCAGTTTATGAGAAGACTAGCTATGAAAATATAATAAAAACTGTAATAATTTAATATTAAAAAATCATAAGTATGAGACAATGAGTGATTAAGGAAATTTGGGAATTGTTATCTACACTTATTAACATAAGAAGTTAAAATATTTGATAATTTAATTTTTAAGTTTATATTTGTATAAAACTCAAGATACTCAACATCCTAATTCAATAACTATGAATAAAGCAGAATTAATTTCAGCTATCGCTTCTCAAGCGGATCTTACAAAAGTCGATGCTAAGAAAGCATTGGACGCATTTATTGCCGTTGCTGGCGAAACTCTAAAAACTGGAGATAAACTAACCTTGGTAGGTTTCGGAACCTTCTCTGTAAGCAAGAGAAGTGAAAGAAACGGAAGAAATCCGCGTACTGGTGCAAAGATTACTATCGATGCAAAGAAAGTTGTAAGATTTAAAGCAGGTGCAGAACTAACTGATATGGTTAAATAGGCATCTCAAGTCTGAGAAGATTTATTTAGAAGGGGATAACCAATGAGCAGGTTGTCCCTTTTTTTATGCTATAACTATGTTGAGATATAACGGGCTTTTGTGTTAATAGCCTATAAATATTATGATTCTGCCGCTGTTGAAAGAGATGGTGAATCTGTCTGCAAGAGATTCATTGAGGGTTCCCTTCCACCAAGAGTCGAACTTGACATTGTCAATTGGATATTTTAGTCCTATTGAGTCTAATTTTGATTCTGGTGTCAGTGCAAAAATTGATACTTGAGAATTTGTTCTGCAATTTAGAGTTGATGTAGAGGTCAAAGGTATAAATACGCCGTAGTCGGAATACATTCTTATAGGAATGTTGTGTTTTAGGTGGTATTCCATGAGCAGGGAGATATTCCCTAGCGTATGATCTTCTCGCTTGCCTGTAGCCCCTAAAATCACTATTTCCGAAGGGCTATTTGCAGTGACGAACTCTACTGATTTGGTTAGGTCATTCGTCTCCTGGCAATCTGATTGGTGAATTATTGATTTATATCTGCTCTTAAACTCGTCATCGAGGCTATCCATGTCCCCAACTATTGCATCGGGATTGTATCCATATTCGATACATTTTTTGGCAGCACCATCGCAGCAAACCAAGTATTCGCTCTGTTTGAGTATACTAAGTGGAGTTTCATGAACTGGAAACTCACCATCTGCAAGGATTACTACTCTTTTCATAACTAAATCATTGAGTGCTTTTCTGCCTCTCTAAATCCAAGGAGTAAGTCACGAACCAACATTCTTTTTTTACCAGAAAGTTGAACTTCGAGAAGGTTACAGAATCCCTCTCCGCAAGCAACTTTTATGAAAGTTTTGTTGTCGGAAATGATTGTTCCCGGCTTATGTTGGTGTGGTGTTTTGCAGTATGAAGCTGAGAAGATTTTAATTGGAGTCTCTCCTTTTGGGCCAGCGAGTACTGAGTGGGCGCAAGGGTAGGGAGAGAGACCTCTGATTAAGTTAGAGACTGCTTCAGCACTCTTTGTCCAATCAATTCTGGTATTCTCTTTATTCAACTTCGGAGCACTCTTTATATCTCCCATTTGTGCCTCTAGGGAAGATTGAAGAGTCAAGTTGTAGTCGCCTTTTGAAAGTGTGTCGACTGTTTTTAGAACAAGCTCGGTTCCGATGATCTGAAGTTTGTCGTGGAGTGTTCCAAAATTGTCATTTTCGTCAATTGGACACTCTTCTCTATATACAATTGAGCCTGTATCAATCTCTTCATCTAAAACAAAGGTGGTGACGCCACTCTTTTTTTCTCCATTAATTATTGCCCAATTTATTGGAGCTGCTCCTCTATATTCTGGAAGCAGTGAGCCATGTAAATTGAAAGTGGCAATCTTTGGCATTGACCAAACTATCTTTGGAAGCATCCTGAATGCTACTACAACCATGATGTCGATGTTGAGCATCTTGAGCTCTTCAATGAAAGATTCGTCTTTTAATGATACTGGTTGTAGTATCTTGAGACCTGCACTCTCTGCATATTTCTTTACTTCGCTACTATTCAGTTGTAACCCTCTTCCACTCGCTTTATCGGGAGCAGTCACTACTCCAACGATGTTGTACCCGTTCTCTACTAGTCTTTGTAAAGGCATTACTGCAAAGCCAGGTGTGCCCATGTAAACAATTCTTACTGATTTACTCATTACTCTTACCTCTCCTTTTGTTGATTCTAGTAAACATTGTTTTGAAAAACATGATATATGCATCTGCATTAAACAGCGATGAATCTTTTGTCGATTTCCATGTGAGGAATGCTCCCATCGGGAATAGTACAAAGGATGAAATCAGTGTCCCGAATGCAGGTGAGATAACCCCATCTGTTGCCAGTTTTTTCCCGCTAATGTCAACTACCCAATAGAGAACGAAGAAGAACATAGAGATAATAACTGGAGTACCTAATCCACCTTTTCGGATAATTGCTCCGAGTGGTGCTCCAATGAAGAAGAAGATCAGACAAGCAATTGAAAGTGTGAACTTCCTGAACCACTCAATTCTAACTTTTCTCAATGGGTTTGAGTATTGAGCCTCTTCTAACTGATAGTTATCTAAAATTGTCAGGGCATTTTGTATTTGCGCAACTGCCCCAGCATATGCGTTTCTTTCATCTTCAATTGTTCTCCAGCGATATAGGGAATCTACCGAAATACTGCTCTTTAGCCTTTTGTTAGCTGTGTCTAGCTGGGCAGGATATGCCAAGCCTCCAGAGGTGATAAGATTATTGACTTGGTAAACTCTTACTTTAGAATAGGTTGTATCTAATGAGTCTCTGAGTTGGCTCAATCTGCTTAAGTTTTGAGCCATCACCTCGTTATTGAATCTTCCCTCTTTTGAGCGTTGAAATGCGTAATTTTTAAGAGAGATTATGATCTCTTGTCGATCGAATCCTATCCTTCTCATCGGATAGGTGGTATCTGCAGTGCTCTCTCTCTTTCCCTCTTCGTATGAAAATCCGTTATACAGTAAAAAAATGAGGTTTTGTTTGTCTTTTGTCAATTTTATCGACCCTGAGTCAGCCATTGTCAGACTGATGTTACCTCTATTTTCTGCATGATTATAGACCATTACTTTATAGATCGTCCCTGTCTTTTCGTCTCTCTCGTCTATGCGGAGCGAATAGTTGTCAATCCCGTCGTAAAAGACACCTGTGGGAATCTTGATCTCCTCTTTTGTTTTGCTGATGTCGTCACGCAATGTGTAGATGTTGTTAAATGCATGAGGTATCAGATTGTTTGAGGCAAAGAACGCGCCTATACTGATTGCTATTGACAAAAAGATAAGTGGTCTAATGATCCTTGGTAATGAGATACCTGCGGCTTTCATTGCGAGCAGCTCGTTATTCTCTCCGAAGCTTCCCATTGTCATGATAGAGGCAAGCAGGGTTGCAAGTGGAAGTGCCAAAGGTATAAGTGTTGCAGAGCCCCATCCCAGGAACTCGAAAATCACTCCAAGACTAAGACCTTTACCCACCAGTTCGTCTATATATAGCCAGAGGAACTGCATCATCAGCACAAAAATCACAATCAGGAACGTTAAAATAAACGGTCCTAAAAATGATCTTAGTATAAAGAAGTCAAGTTTTTTCAAATCAATTTATTTAGTGGACAGTTCTATAAGTTTGTTTACTGCATCATTCAATCCTGCTGTGTTCTTACCGCCGGCACTTGCGAAGAAAGGTTGTCCTCCACCACCACCGTTGATAAACTTTGCAGCTTCGCGAATATCTTTTGATGCATTCATACCATGTGCAACAAGGTCGTCAGTGTACATTAGGGTAAGGTTTGGCTTACCTTCATAATCTGTTCCTGCAATGAAGATAGACTCTGTACACTCAGAACGCAACATGAATGCCACGTTTTTAACTATATCTGGAGCATACTCTCCTTTTAATACAAACAACTTATATCCATTTACAGAGTTTCCTTCAAGTAATATTTTCTTTTTCAATGATATAGCCTTCTCTTTCTGAACCTCTTCGAAGGCCTTTTTGTACTGATCATTTTCGTCAATAAGTTTTTGAAGAGAAGCTACCAGATTAGGAGTATTGTTGAAAAGAGATTTTAATTGCTTAAGAAGATCCTCTTCCTCTTTGACAATTGCTTCTGCTCCAGCTCCGGTTGTTGCCTCAATTCTTCTTACCCCAGCTGCTATTGCAGATTCTGAGATAATTTTGAAGTATCCTATGTTTCCAGTAGCTAAGGTGTGAGTACCTCCACATAGCTCTATTGAGTCTCCGAACTTAATTACCCTTACAGTGTCTCCATATTTTTCTCCAAATAGAGCCATCGCTCCCATTGCTTTAGCTTGATCGACAGGGATTCCTCTATATTCGTCGCGAGAGGCGTTCTCTCTGATGTATTTATTAACTAATGCTTCAACCTCTTTTAGATGCTCTTCGCTTAGTTTTTCGAAGTGTGAAAAGTCGAAGCGGAAGTAGTCTGCATTAACCAAAGAGCCCTTTTGCTCAATATGAGTACCTAGGATTGTTCTTAATGCTCTGTGCAGAAGGTGTGTTGCAGTATGGTTATTTGCAATTTGTTGTCTTCTCTCAGCATCAACAATTGCTTTGAAGCTCACTTTGCAGTCAGAAGGGAGGTTGTCTGTTATGTGAATAATCAGGTTGTTCTCTTTTACTGTGTTAGTTACAAATGTTTTGTCGCCATTAGGTGCTATTAAGTATCCTGTGTCACCTACCTGTCCACCGCTCTCTGCGTAGAACGGACTTTTGTCTAGTACGATTTGGTAGTATGTTTTGTTTTTAGTTTTAACTGTGCGATATCTGAGGATGTTCGCGCTCTCTTCTATCTTTTCGTATCCAACAAATTCAACTCCAGTATATGGTCTTACCTCTTCCCAATCACCCTCTTCGCTCGAAGTTGCATTTCTACTTCTCTCTTTTTGCTTTGCAAGTTCCGATTCAAATGATTTTAGGTCGATTGAGTAGCCATTCTCTTTTGCGATAAGTTCGCTGAGGTCGATTGGAAAACCGAAGGTGTCATAGAGGATAAATGCATCTTCGCCAGAAATAATCTTGCTTTCTTTGTGTTTCTCCATTAAAGAGTCCATCAATTTGATCCCTTTATCGAGTGTGCGAAGGAATGCCTCCTCCTCCTCTTTGATCACTTTTTCTATAAGTGTCTTTTGTGAGACTAGTTCGGGGAATGCAGCCCCCATTTCGGAAGCAAGCGTTGGAACAAGTCTGCAGAGGAATGGTTGGTCGACACCTAAGAAGGTGTATGCATATCTTACCGCTCTTCTAAGAATTCTGCGGATTACATATCCAGCTTTAACATTAGAAGGTAGCTGGCCATCTGCAATTGAAAAACTGATTGCTCTTATGTGGTCTGCAATAACTCTCATTGCTACACCTATTTGAGGAGATTCGTCGTATCTTTTTCCACAGAGCGAAGCAATTTGTGCAATCATATTTGAGAAGACATCGGTGTCGTAGTTGCTCTGTTTTCCCTGCATTGCCATACAAAGTCTCTCTAGGCCCATACCTGTGTCGACATGCTTTTGAGGAAGTGGAACAAGCTCTCCATTGGCTTTGCGGTTGTATTGAATGAATACTAGGTTCCAGATTTCGATTACAAGATGATGCCCTTTGTTTACAAGTTCTGCTCCATTTACCTTTGCTCTCTCTTCGTCGCTGCGAATATCAACGTGGATTTCGCTACAAGGTCCGCAAGGACCAGTATCACCCATCTCCCAGAAGTTGTCTTTTTTGTTTCCATTAAGGATTCTCTCTGCTGGCAGATATTTGCTCCAAACCGCTCTAGCTTCGTCATCCGCACCAATTCCGTCGTCTGCAGAGCCTTCAAAAACTGTTGCGTAAAGTCTATCTTTGTCTAACTTATAGACCTCTGTCAAAAGTTCCCAAGCCCAATCAATTGCTTCGGTCTTAAAGTAATCGCCAAAGCTCCAGTTACCTAGCATTTCGAACATGGTATGGTGGTAGCTGTCGTGGCCTACCTCTTCGAGGTCGTTGTGCTTACCGCTTACTCTAAGACATTTTTGAGTATCGGCTACTCTTGTGTATTTGGCTGGAGAGTTTCCTAAAAACCAATCCTTGAACTGGTTCATTCCTGCATTGGTGAACATAAGGGTTGGATCGTCCTTTACCACCATAGGTGCAGATGGTACGATGGTATGGCTTTTGCTTGCGAAGAAACTTAAAAAATGGTTTCTTATCTCCTGAGATGTCATATTTTAAATATTATTTGTCTGATTTAAAAGAACCACAAAAATAGTTTTTTTATCAAAATTATTTAAATTTGCGAGTAAGAAAAGAGAGAATTCTGAGATGGCAAAGAACAAAAGATACAAATTTAACCCGGAAACTCTTGCCTATGAGCTTCACAAAATCCCGATAAGAGCCCGGTTCTCCAGAGGTTTTGTTCTGTTCCTGCTAAGTTTAGTGGCTTCGTTGATATATTACTATATATTTACACTCTACTTTGGTTTTGAAACACCAAAAAAACTGGCTTTAAAAAGGGAAGAGGGTGAACTTATAAATAAGTTAGAGTTACTTAGTAACAGATTTAGAGAGGCAAATAAGACTCTGCTAGTATTGCAGATGCGTGATAATTATGTTTATAGACCAATTTTTGGTATGGAGGAGATCTCTTCTGAGGTCAGAAATGCTGGATTCGGTGGTGTAAACAGATATTCGTATTTGGAGGCATTAGATCCCAATGGTGTGCTTGCAAAGTCTGTAATTAATATGGATGTCCTTTATAAAAAGACTTTCATTCAGTCGAAATCGTTTGATGATGTTTTTCAATTGGCAAAGAATGCTGATGAGATGTCGTTCTGCGTTCCTGCTATCTCTCCTGTCAATATAACTGCTAGAAGAATTAGATTCTCAAGCAGCTTTGGATATCGTCCAGATCCTTTCACTGGTTCATATAGGATGCATACTGGTATTGACTTGTCGGGTCCTGTTGGTGAACCGATATATGCGACAGGTAATGGTCGTGTTGTTGAGATAGGACATGACTTTTATGGTTATGGTAACTTTGTTCTTATCGACCATGGATTTGGTTATAAAACAAGATATGCGCACTTGAAGATGAGTATGGTGATGGTAGGAAAGCCAATAAGAAGGGGTGAGCAAATAGGACTAATGGGTAATACAGGAAGGTCGCGTGGTCCTCACTTGCATTATGAGGTGATCTACAGAAATAGACCTGTTAATCCTGTAAATTACTTCAGTCGCGATATTGAGGCGGAGGATTTCAATAAATTTATTTCTCAGAACTGATACCATGAGCAAATATAAATTCAATAAGGATCAACTGAAGTTTGTTGAAGACAAGCTGGGAATCTATGGCAAGCTCAGGATTGCTGTCACATATCTGTTTGTAAGTCTTCTTCTAGCTGTTTTGTATTACGTGATTTTCTCTTCATTTATTTATACTGGAGAGGAGGAGCTTATGAAAAAGCAGAATAATCTGAAGAAAGCAGAGTTGAAGAAGATGGAGAAGAAAATGGATAATCTTGATATTGTTTTGATTGATTTAAAGAGAAGAGATAGAGAGATTTACAAGGGGATCTTTAAATCTGAACCTCCAGATTTTTTACTTCAAGGGTATAATTCAAAGATTTTTGAACAAATAGACTCTTCCGATGACGAAAGTTTAGTAATCTTTACTACACATAAGATTGATACTACTTTGATCAGAAGCCAATCTGTAGATCAGTCATTCGTTGATTTCAAGAAGAAGTATAAAGGCAGTGAGAAGCTAAAATACATACCATCAATAACACCAATCAGATCGTTCAGTTTAACTCAGACTGGAGCAGGAGTTGGGAGGAAGATTCATCCATTTTACAAAACTCCAGCAATTCACTCTGGAATTGATATTCTTGCACCTTTAGGTTCTAATGTTTGTGTCACCGCTGATGGAATTGTCTCTGAGGTTTCTAAATCGGAAAAGGGTCGTGGTAATATGGTAGTTGTCTCTCATGGAGAGTTTTATAAGACAGTTTATGCCCATATGGGTGAAGTTTTTGTGAGAAAATCTCAAGTTGTAAAGAGAGGGTCTGTTATTGGGAGAGTTGGGAACAGCGGTCTCTCTTTTGCACCACATTTGCACTACGAAGTACATTTGAAAGGAGAACCTGTGGAACCTGTAAACTACTTTTTTACAGACTTGACTCCTTCGCAGACTAAGGAGGTTTACTATACAGCTCTAAATACTGGACAGTCACTAGATTAATATATAACATTACTTGTCATGCCTTATAAAGAATTCAAAATAGAAAAGCTGTACTACACTATAGGTGAAGTAGCTGAACTGCTTGATGAGAGTACATCTCTCGTGCGTTTCTGGGCGCAAAAATTTCCTGAGTTTATAAAGCCAGCAAGGAATAAGAAGGGCAACCGTCTCTTTACTGCAGATGATGTTGCTAATTTTAAAGTAATTTATCATCTTGTAAAAGAGAGAGGTATGACTCTAGATGGAGCTCTTAAGAGGATGAAGGATAATAAAGATGGTATTGATAAAAGTGTAGAGGTGATCTCTACTTTGACAAACATCAAAGAGAAGTTACTAGAAATTTCTAAATCTTTAGATTAATGAAGGCTATTGAGATAGCTCGTGTAATTGAAGAGTTTGCTCCAGTCGCTATTCAAGAGACTTGGGATAATTCTGGTTTTTGCATAGGGAATCCGCAAACTCAAATAAATGGAGTTCTTTTGGCTTTGGATTGTACCCCAGAGGTTATTCAAGAGGCTATAGAGATTGGTGCTAACATGATCATAACTCATCACCCCTTGATTTTTAGGGCAGTTAAGAAGATTACTGGAGCAACTTTAGTCGAAAGAATGATTGCAGAATTGATAAAGCGAGACATTATTTTATATTCTGCCCATACAAATATTGATAAAGTTATTGATGGTGTTAGTGGAGTTATGGCCGACAGATTGTGTCTGCTTAATCGAGAGATTTTAGATGAAGATTTGTCGTCCGGAACTGGACTTGGAATTATTGGAGAGCTCTCAGTAGAGATGTCTTCCAGTGATTTTATCGCATATGTTAAGAAGAAATTTTTGGTTGATCAGGTCAGAGTGTCTAGACCTTTAGAGAAAAAGATAAAGAGGGTTGCAGTTTGTGGAGGAAGTGGATCGTCTTTAATTAATAAGGCAGCTCAAGGAGGAGCCTCTGTATTGATTACGGGAGATATCTCATATCATGACTTTTACTGCGAAGATGGCTTTATGGTAATTGACATTGGTCATTATGAGAGTGAAATTGGATCGCTGGAAATATTAACTTCGATACTTAGAAAAAAAATACATACCTTTGCGGTTTGCAAAAGTGAAAAAAATAAAAATCCCATACACTACTATTAAATTAGATTATGGCAACAGCTAAAACAAAACCCACACTGATTACCCCTTTAGACGGAGGTACATTCATCTCACTGCAGAAGAGCTCAAACGAAGGGGATCTTAGTATGGAGACTAAGCTACACCTGTTGTATGACTTACAGCAGACTGATAGCAAAATAGATCAAATTCATCTTCTTAGAGGAGAACTTCCTTTAGAGGTTCAAGATCTTGAGGATGATATTTTAGGATTGTCTACCAGAATAGAAAATCTTACAAATGAAACAAGAGATCTTGAAAAGCAGATTGCTCAAAAGAAGATTGATCTCGATAACTCAAAGTCTTTAATTGAGAAATATTCTGCTCAGCAAAACAATGTAAAGAACAACAGAGAGTATGACTCTTTGTCGAAAGAGATCGAATTTCAAGGTCTTGAAGTACAGCTTGCTGAAAAGAGAATCAAAGAGTTTGCATTTACTCTTGCCGAAAAGAAATCTGCACTTGAGGCTGCTTTGAAATTATTGGAAGACAGAAAAAAGGACCTAGAGACCAAGAAAAGAGAACTTGACTCTATTGTATCTGAGACAGCAAAGGAGGAAGAGGAACTTCTTAGAAAATCAGAAGAGCTTCAAAGTCAAATTGATGCAAGAATGCTTGCAGCGTATAAGAAGGTTCGTACGAATGCAAGAAATGGCTTAGCAGTTGTTACAGTAAGACGTGATGCGTGTGCTGGTTGCTTCAACAAAATTCCACCTCAAAGACAAATGGATATTGCATCTAGCAAGAAAATCATCGTTTGCGAATATTGTGGAAGAATTCTTGTTAGCGCCGATTTCGAAAACGAATAATGCTACCAAAGAGACATACTCTACGTGAATTGTTCTTCAATCACGTAGGTCAGACTTCCCCTTCACCTCTGGGTTTGGAAATCCAAAGGGCTGAGGGGATTTTTTTATACACTCCATCTGGCGAACGGATCATTGATCTCGTCTCTGGGGTCTCTGTTAGTAATGTTGGTCATTCAAACCAAGAGATTGTTGATGCTGTGTGCAAACAAGCATCGGATTATATGCACCTGATGGTGTATGGCGAACTTGTACAGCCCCCTCAGGTTTTACATGCAAAACTGTTGGCAGATAATTTACCAGGCGAACTGAAGTCTGTTTATTATGTAAATTCTGGAAGCGAAGCAAATGAAGTTGCTCTAAAGCTAGCAAAAAGGGCTACTGGAAGGGTAGAGATGATTAGTTGCAAAAATAGCTATCATGGGAGCACGCATGGTGTTCTTAGCATTATGGGATCTGAATTTTTCAAAAGTTCATTCCGACCTCTTCTTCCAGGTGTAAGCCATATTGATTTCAATAATGAAGAGCAGCTGTCAACTATCACTGAGAGAACAGCATGTGTAATTGTTGAGCCTGTTCAAGCCGAAGCTGGTGTTATAATTCCGCAAAATAACTATCTTAGTAAACTAAGAGCAAGGTGCACTGAAACTGGAACACTTCTGATATTCGATGAGATACAAACAGGATTTGGGAGAACTGGAAGTTTGTTTGCAATGAACAAATATGGGGTTGTGCCAGATATTGTAACTTTTGCTAAGGCTCTCGGCGGGGGTATGCCTTTAGGTGCTGTGGTTGCATCGCCGAAATTGATGAAGTGCTTTACATTTAATCCAGTACTTGGTCATATAACGACTTTTGGAGGACATCCTGTCTCATGTGCTGCTGCTTTAGCGGCATTAAAGATTCTATTAAGAGAGAGCTGGATTGAGGATGTAGAGGCGAAGGCAAAAGTGTTTATTGATGCAATTTCAAACCATCCAAAGGTTGCCGAAATTCGTCATTCAGGTCTGCTTATTGCAGTAGATCTAGGAAAGGAGGAGTATGCTTCAAGAATTTTGCAGCTTCTTTTAGATGAGGGGATAATGAGTGATTGGTTTTTGTTCAACCCTACTTCATTCAGAATTGCTCCGCCATTATGTATAACAAAAGAGGAGGCTATAGATGCTTCTGAAAAAATATTAAACGCGCTAAATAAATTATAGTCATGGCAAAAGGTTACACCAGACAAAAAGCAAAAAGCGAAGCCAATTTAGATGTTCTTGGCCTGGAAATGGGCAAGAAACCACCTCAGGCTGTCGATATTGAGGAGGCGGTTCTTGGTGCTTTAATGCTGGAGCAGAATGCCATTTCCGATATCGTAGATATTCTGATTCCTGAGTGTTTTTATAAGGATGCTCATAAAAAGATTTATAAAGCAATCTCTTCTCTAGCTATGCGTCACGCTCCAGTAGATATCTTTACTGTAGCTGACGAACTTAAAAAGAGTGGCGACTTGGAGGCTGCTGGAGGACCGCTCTATTTGAGCCAACTTAGTATGAAAATTGGTGCTGCGGCACACATTGAATATCATGCGAAGATCTTGTTGCAAAAGTATATGCAACGTGAGCTAATCTCAATCTCTTATGATGTTCAAAGAGACTCTTTTGACGATTCGATTTCGGTTGATGAACTTCTCGACTCTACTCAACAAAAGATCTTTACTCTTGCAGAGAGGAACATGAAGAGAGAGACTGAGCCTGTTCAAAATATTATTAACCAAGCTATTGAGGAGTTGCAAGAGACTCAAATGAGAGAGGATGGGTTGAGTGGTATTCCTTCTGGGTTCACCTCAATCGATAGAGTGACTTTAGGATGGCAACATTCAGACCTTTTGATTCTTGCGGCAAGACCATCTATGGGTAAAACTGCTTTCGTGTTGACAATGGCTAGGAATATGGCTGTAGAGCATAATGTCCCTGTAGCATTTTTCTCGCTAGAGATGTCATCCCTCCAGTTAGTTAAGAGGTTAATGATTAGTGAGACTGGTCTCGACGCTGAGAAGATTAAGGGAGGGAAAAAGCTAGCTGACTACGAATGGGCACAAATGGAGATGAGATTGAAACAGTTGTCGAAAGCTCCTCTATATATTGATGATACTCCCTCGCTTTCGATTTATGAGTTTAGATCGAAGGCAAGACGCTTAGTTGCAAATTCAGGTGTTAAAATGATTATAATCGACTACTTACAGTTGATGACAGGTCCTCCTGAGCTTGCTGGTATGAGAGAGCAAGAGGTCTCTGCAATTTCAAGATCGCTAAAAGCTATTGCCAAGGAGTTAAATATTCCAATCTTAGCTTTGTCGCAGCTTAGCCGTGCTGTTGAAACAAGAGGTGGAGCAAAGCGTCCTCAGTTGAGTGACCTTAGAGAGTCTGGAGCGATTGAGCAAGATGCCGATATTGTGATGTTTATACACAGACCGGACTATTATGGTCTTACTGATGATAACCCAGCAATGAAAGGGATAACAGACATTATTATAGCAAAACATCGTAATGGTGCTGTTTGTGATGTGCAAATGAGATTCCGTCACTCAGAGGTGAGATTTGTCGATTTGACAGATCCTGCTTTAGCTGATTTCGGCGAATCACAACCTACAACCTTCAGCTCGAAAATGAATAACGATGAGTTTAGATCTAATTCAGAATTCGATTAATCAATATGAAATTCAAATATTTAGTATTTAATATATTTTTATTTACATCTCTAATTTTAGGATTAAAATTAGAGGCCCAAGAGAAGAGTCTTGCATTCACAGGTGGTGAGACTTTGACGTATGTGGCAAAATACACATGGGGTTCGGTAAATACCGATATTGGAGAGGCAGTTGTCTCACTCCAATATGTAGAAGAACAAGGTAGGGAGCCAATTTTTATTTCAAAAGTTAATGGGCGTACATTTCGTTTTTTTGATGTCTTTTTCAAAGTGAGAGACTATTACGAATCCAGATTCAGAGCATCAGATATAACTCCTATTTTTTTCTATAGAGATATTAGTGAGGGTAAGTATAAAATGAAAAATACATTTTCATTTTTACCAAATAACATTATTAAATCGAGGGTTCAAAGAATGGACGATCCTCCTCGCGATTCGATATTAAAAGCAAAACCTCTGACATTTGATATCTTGACTTTGTTTTATTATAGCAGGAACCTCCCTTTTTCTGAAAAGGAGATTGGAGTAGTTCAACCAGTTTCATTTGTAATAGATGGAGAGTTATTTGATATCTATTTTAAATTTCTAGGAAAGGAGAATAAGAAAATTGAAGGTCTAGGCCACCATAAAACATTGAAATTTGCTGCAAAAGTAGTTGCAGGTGAAGTGTTTAAGGGAGAAGAGGAGATGATTATTTGGGTCTCTGATGACTATAACAAAGTTCCTCTTTACTTTGAATCTCCAATAATTGTTGGAAAAGTTAGTGGCCGTTTAAAAAGATATTCTGGATTGAAATATCCACTTAGCAGTAAATTATAGTATATGTCAAAAAATATAGAGCATAAGGGTGAAATCATTGATATCACACCCGAAACAATCGTAGTAGAGATTATTAGTAAAGCGGCATGTAACTCGTGTGTTTCAAAAAGTGCGTGTATGGTAGGTGACGCTGAGTCTAAAATTGTGGAGGTAGATAATCATGGATATCAGTTTTTTGAAATAGGAGAGACTGTAAATGTTATCCTAAAACGATCGCTTGGCTTCAAGGCGCTATGGTTATCTTATGTTATCCCTCTTATTATTTTGTTGGTATTATTAGTATCTTTGTCTGGATACGGCGTTAGCGAATTGATTATTGGCTTAGTAATAATCTTATCTTTAGCTGTTTATTATTTTTTAATTTACCTTTTCCAAGACAAACTTAAAAAGGAATTTATTTTTACAATAGAAAAACTTAACCAGTAATGACTACCACAATTATCTTTACAATTGTCAGTTTAAGTGTACTTGGTCTTCTGTTAGCAGTGATACTTTATGCAGTTGCTCAGAAGTTCAAGGTTGAAGAGGACCCCAGAATAGACGATGTTGAGGCTATCATGCCAGGAGCCAACTGCGGAGGCTGTGGCTTTGCAGGATGTCGTGCATTTGCAGAAGGGTGTGTCAAAGCATCTGATCTTAGCACGATGTTTTGCCCAGTAGGTGGTAACGAAACAATGAAAAAAGTTGCTTCTTACCTTGGTGTAGAGGTTCCAGAAAAACAGCCACAAGTCGCTGTCGTAAGATGTGCGGGTACTTGTGATAATCGTCCAAAACTAAATCATTACGATGGATATTCTTCTTGCGCTGTGATGGCAAGTCTATATGCTGGTGATACTGGATGCAAATATGGCTGTCTTGGTCAAGGTGACTGTGAATTGTCATGTATGTTTGATGCGATCAAAATGGACCCTAAAACTGGTCTTCCAGAGGTTGATGAAGAGAAATGTACTGCTTGTGGTGCATGTGTGAAGGCTTGTCCGAAAATGATAATTGAACTTCGAAACAAGGGAATAAAATCTAGAAGAATTTTTGTCTCTTGTATTAATAAAGATAAGGGCGGAGTAGCAAAGAAGGCATGCGCAGTTGCTTGTATCGGTTGTACAAAGTGTCAAAAGGTTTGTCCGTTTGATGCCATCACAATTTCAAACAACCTTGCATACATTGATTATAACAAATGTAAGCTGTGCAGAAAATGTGTGACAGAGTGTCCTACGGGAGCGATCTGGGAGGTTAATTTCCCAGTTAGAGTTCCAAAGAAAGAAGAGGAAGTAGTTAACGAATAGTAATAAAATCATATATGAGTAAAACTTTTTCGCTGGGCGGAATCCATCCGAATGACAATAAAATTTCGGCGAATGCCGCGATTGAAGAGTTTCCGCTTGTTGATACAGCCTTTGTCGCACTCAACCAGCACTTAGGAGCACCCGCTGAGCCAGTAGTAGCAAAAGGTGACAAGGTTCTCGCCGGACAGTTAATAGCAAAAGCTTCGGGTTTCATTTCGGCAAACATCCACTCTCCAGTCTCTGGAACAGTCTCTTCAGTTGAGTTTTTGCCAGACATGGCTGGTAATCCGGTACAACATGTGGTGATTAGTGTAGAGGGTGACGAATGGTTGCCTTCGATCGATAGATCTCCTGTTATCGTAAAAGATATAAAACTCTCATCGGAAGAGATAATAGCAAAAATTGCTGAGATGGGTATTGTTGGGCTTGGAGGAGCGGCTTTCCCTACTCATATCAAACTCTCACCGCCTCCTGGCAAAAAAGCTGAGTTTTTGATTGTAAATGGAGCAGAATGTGAGCCCTATCTTACTTCTGACTATCGAATAATGATTGAAATGCCTGAGCAAATTCTTATTGGTGTTAAACTGATGATGAAGGCTCTTAAGGTAGACAAAGCTTATCTTGGCATAGAGGAGAATAAGCCAGTGGCGATAAAGAAAATGAAAGAGATAGCTGCCGCTTCATATCCTGAGATTAAGATTGTCTCACTAAAGAAGAGATATCCTCAAGGTGGTGAAAAGCAGTTGATTGATGCAATTATAAAGAGACGTGTTCCTTCGATGGGGTTGCCTATTGATGTGGGTGCAGTTGTGCAGAATGTTGGAACTGCTTTGGCTGTCTATGAGGCTGTGCAAAAGAACAAACCGTTAGTTGATGGTATTGTTACTGTGACAGGTAGTTGCATGAAGGAGCAGAGAAACTTCAAACTTAGAGTAGGCACTACTTTCGATAAAATCATGTTCGCTATTGGAGGCTTTCCTAAAGATGCTGTTAAATTGATTAGCGGAGGTCCTATGATGGGCAAGGCTGTCTCTAGAACAGAGGCTTCATCAACAAAAAGTACGTCTGCGCTCTTGTTGTTGACAGAGGAGGAGACCAAAAGAGGTGAGGAGAGTAACTGTATCCGTTGCGCGAAATGTGTAGATGCCTGTCCTATGGGACTTGAGCCTTATCTTTTGAATAGGTTGTCTCGTCAAGGAAAGACTGTGGAGCTAGAGGAGAATATGGTTCAGGATTGTATCGAGTGTGGATGTTGTCTCTACTCTTGTCCTGCTAATATTCCTCTATTGGATACTATCAGGTATTCAAAAGCTCAGGTGATAAGAATCATGAGAAGTCGACCAAAAAAGTAGAAAGTATTAAGAAATAAAAATATCTAAACGGATGAAAAAACTTATAGTATCTCCGGCTCCGCACATTCATGGAACGGACTCTACCAGGAGTCTGATGAGAGATGTTATCATAGCACTCACTCCTTCGCTGCTGGTGTCTATATACTACTTCGGATTTTCGGCAATCAAACTTGCCTTGGTGGGAGCGATATCATGTGTACTTGTAGAATACGTGATTGAAAAGTACATAATGAAGAGCAAAGTTACAGTTACCGATTATTCGGCAGCTTTAACAGGATTGTTGTTAGCCCTAAACCTTCCGCCTAACTCTCCATGGTGGATAGTAATGATTGGTGCAATCGTATCTATCGGTGTCGCAAAGATGACATTTGGAGGTCTTGGCCAAAACTTATTTAACCCAGCGCTAGTTGGCCGTGTCTTCTTATTGGTCTCATTCCCTGTAATTATGACCGATTGGTCGATTCCAACATCTTGGTTCAGAGAGGGTATTGATGCCTCTACGGGAGCAACAGCATTAGGAATCGTAAAAGAGGGACTTGCTAAAGGGATGACTTTGAATGAAATCTTCGCTCAAAACAACTTTACTTATTCGCAGATGCTATTTAGTAAAATCGGCGGTTCTGTAGGAGAGGTATCATCTTTTGCATTATTATTAGGTCTTGTTTACATGCTAATAAGACGAGTTATCAGACCTCATATTCCTGTTACAATTATAGCTACTGTTATGATTATGACTGGAATTTTCTGGTTGATAGACCCTTCTAAATATGCTGATCCAATTTTTAACATTCTAACTGGTGGTATTCTTATGGGAGCAATCTTTATGGCGACCGATTATGTAACATCACCTATGAGTACAAAAGGTATGGTGCTATATGGAATTGGAATCGGAGTTATAACTGTTTTAATACGATATTTTGGGGCTTATCCCGAAGGTATCTCATTTGCAATCTTAATTATGAACGCAACAGTTCCTTTAATTAACATGTATTTCAAACCAGCCAGATTTGGCAAGGAGGTGAAGAATGGCTAAACAATCGTCACTATTGAATATGGTAATGACTCTTTTTGTCATTTGCCTTTTATCATCTGCTGTATTAGCAGGAATATATGCTGTAACTAAGGATCCAATTGAAGCAGCTAAAGTTGCTAAAACAAATATTGCAATTGCTAAAGTTGTTCCAGAATTTGATAATAATCCCTCTTCGGAAGTGTTTGAAAAATCGATTGATGGTAAAACTTGCAGGGTTTATCCTGCTAAGAAAAATGGTGCAATTGTTGGTTATGCAATTGAATCTTTTACAACAGCAGGTTTTGGTGGAAGAATAGTGGTAATGGTTGGGTTCAATAATGATGGAACTATAAACAATACCTCTGTTATTTCGCATAGTGAGACACCTGGCCTTGGAGATAAGATGGTTGAGGGAAAGGGAACATTCAGTTTACAGTTCAAGGGTAAAGATCCAGCTACGTTTAAAATGATCGTGAAAAAGGACGGGGGAGATGTTGACGCGATTACTGCTTCTACAATTTCATCCAGAGCTTTTTGTGATGCAATGAATTTGGCCTATTTGATATACCAAGAGTGTAAAAAAAGTGAATAAACAAATTGAGGATTATTTATGAAAGCGTTTAACTCTATAGTAAAAGGGATAATTAAAGAAAATCCAACTTTTGTTTTGTTGTTGGGAATGTGTCCCACACTTGGTACTACTACCTCTGCAATAAATGGCTTAGGTATGGGTCTTGCAACTACTGCAGTTTTGATTCTGTCCAATATTGTGATATCAATGATGGCCAGCATGATTCCTTCTAAGGTGAGAATTCCTTCTTACATTGTTGTCATAGCAGCATTTGTTACAGTTGTTCAACTAGTTATGCAGGCATATACTCCTGGCCTTTATGAGACTTTGGGGCTGTTTATTCCGTTGATTGTTGTTAACTGTATTGTATTGGGTAGAGCAGAAGCATTTGCTTCAAAGAATGGAGTAGCAGCATCTGCACTTGATGGAATAGGAATTGGACTTGGATTCTCTCTGTCTCTTACTGTTATTGGATTTGTAAGAGAATTACTAGGAAGTGGTTCTGTTTTTGGATTCAAGTTAATTGATGCCGATGGTATGTTGGTATTTGTTCTTGCACCAGGAGCATTTATAGTATTAGGCTACTTAATGGTGCTGTTCAATAAGTTAAAAACTAAGATATCTTAAAGGTCATGGAATATATATTAATATTTATATCTGCGGTATTTGTCAATAATATTTTATTGTCGCAATTTCTTGGAGTATGTCCATTCTTGGGTGTGTCAAACAAGGTTAGTACCGCTGCAGGGATGTCAGGTGCTGTTGTATTTGTAATAGCAGTATCTACTTTAGTGACCTATTTGTTGCAATATTATGTATTGGTTCCTCTAGGAATTGAATTCATGCAGACTGTTGCATTTATCTTAGTGATAGCTGCTTTGGTTCAGATGGTTGAGATTATCTTGAAAAAGATTAGTCCTTCTCTTTATCAAGCACTTGGAATCTTTTTGCCATTGATTACTACTAACTGTGCTGTATTGGGAGTTGCTTTGATCGTTGTTTCAAAAGAGTTTACTTTTGGATCGGAACCTCATATGCTTAATCTTGCTGAATCTGTGGCTTATGCAACCGCTAGTGCAGTTGGATTTGGTTTGGCTATGGTACTTTTTGCTGGTTTGAGAGAACAATTAGAGCTTGCAAATGTTCCTAAGGTATTTAAAGGTGCTCCGATAGCTCTTATTACTGCAGGTATCCTTGCTTTGGCGTTTATGGGGTTTGCGGGGCTGGTATAATAAAGATAATATGGGTAAGAAAATAATTGAAATAGAGGCTCTATTAAGAGCTGGTGAGACAGATAAGGCGCATTCAGAGTTACAGCTTTTGTTGAAAGATGAACCTGAAAATGCTGAGGCATGGTATCTTCTTGGAGGAATCCTTAGAAGACAACAGTTGTGGGGAGAGGCTATAAATGCTTTGAACAAAGCAAAATTCTATAATCCAGAAGGGCCCGCTGCACATGCCATAGATTCAATTTATGAGATTCTTAGGTTCCAAAATTGTGATTTGATGAACCCTTAAGATTAATCTCTCTGTCGGCAAGTCTGACAATTTCGTTTCTGTCGTGAGTTACATGAATAATTGTAATATCACGACTTTTTATTTTTATAAGGACATCAATTGCCTCTTCTCTAAGGTCGCTGTCTAGAGCGGAAAGAGGCTCGTCGAGGAGTAGTATGGACGGTCTTTTTATAATTGCTCTCGCCAGAGCTACTCTTTGTTTCTCCCCGCCCGAAAGCGAGTTTGGATAACGATTTAAATGTTGTTCTATCGAAAACTCTTTAGCAATTGTCTCTACTGACTCTTTAATTTTTTGTTTATCAAGTTTTAATACCTCTAAAGGAAAAGCAATGTTTTTAGCAACAGTCATATTCGGGAATAGAGCATAATCTTGAAACAACATTGAAACAGGAAGTTCGCGTGTTTTAAGATTTTCAATGTCTTTTCCTTCAATCGAAATTGATCCACTGTTGGGTCTTCTCATCCCACAGATTAATTCAAGCAAAAGTGATTTTCCACATCCGGAAGGTCCAGTAAGTGCAACATATTCGCCTCTTTCAACAGTAATTGAGAGAGGCCCAAGAGAGAATGTCCCTATTCTATATTGAAGATTATTTATTTCTAGCATCTCTCTTTTGATAAATTCTAAGTAAAACAAATATGAGTAGTGTGACTGCTGTGAAAATTACAGCAATTGGACGTGCGTAAGATAGTCCATAGGAGTTAAATCTGTCGAAAATCATTACAGGGGTAATCATTGGGTAGTATGCAACTATCACAACTGCTCCAAATTCGCTCATACCTCGAGCAAACATCATAACCATTCCAGTGATAATACTTCTTCGAGCTAAAGGGAGTGAGATTTTTGTAAAGACTTTAAAATTATCTGCACCTAATGTTCTGGCTGCATCCTCTAACCTCTCGGGTGTTGCAGCAAATCCGTCTCTTGCTGCGTTTATAAGAAAAGGTAAACTGACAAAAGCCATGGCTGCTCCTATTGCAAATGATGTTCCTACTAAGTTTAAACCAATTGACGCTAATTGTGTCCCAATAAAAGAGTCACGAGAGATTATACCTAAAATTGCAATACCGGCAGCTGAGTGCGGAATTACGACAGGTATATCAATTAGTGCTTCGATTATACCTTTGCCTGGAAACCTTTTCCGAGCAAGTATGTATGCTAGAGGGATAGCGGGGATTGCTAAGATTAGTGTTGTAATTGCCGAGATGCACAAAGTAAATATCATTGATGATTTAACTTCGGGGTCTTTTAGTGTGTCAAAGAGAAATGGCGCTTTTACAGACAAGAACATGCCAACCACGGGTGCAATTAGAAAGAGAAGTACAAGTGACCCTAGAAGAGTGAAAATTAGATGAGTTTTACTGTAATTTGACGATTTCATACTACAAATATAAAAATCTAAAACCAAAATTTATGAAAATAAACAAAGCGTTAGCTTTATCACTGTTGATTCCAGCATTTATGTTCGGGTCTTCAGATGTTTTCTCTCAAAAACATAGAGGAGAGAAGAAGGATGCCGCACAAACAATGGCAGCACCTGCAAAAGACACAACTAAAAAGGCACCTGAAAAGGGTCCAGTAGCAATTGAGAAGTTTTTCAAAGGAGAGATTAAACCGATGAAGGGTTTGACTCCTGTTTATCAACAAGAGGGCAAATATTTTCTAGCAGTTCATGATACTCTAATTGGTCGTGATATTTTGATGGTTACTAGAATTTCAAAAAGTGCTGCTGGAGTTAGATTCCAATTTGATGGCTATGCCGGAGATCAAATCAATGCATCGATGTTCCGTTTCGAAAAAGGTCCAAATAACAAGATATTCTTGAGAGAGGTATCGGTAAGGGAGAGATCTGCTGACAGTACTAAAGCAATGTTTAAGGCAGTGATGAGATCTAATCTAAATGCTATTGTTGCGTCTTTCGATGTAAAGGCTCTTTCTGCCGATAAGAAGACAGCAGTTGTTGATGTTACTGATTTATTTAATTCTGATTCTGAAATCTTTTTCTTTAGAAAATATAATAAGACGACTCTAAAGTTAGGAGGTCTTCAAAAAGAGAGCTCGTACATTACAGCAATATCTACATATCCAATCAATACAGAGGTTAAAACTGTAAAAACTTATGTGAAATCTGATGGTGGAGAGAATGCTACATTTGAGCTAAACAACTCGTTTGTCTTATTGCCAAAAGTGCCGATGGTACCAAGGTACAAGGATGATCGTATTGGATATTTCACTACAAGATATACAGATTTTGACCAAAATCCACAAGGAGTTAAGGATATTGAAATGATTACTCGTTGGAGACTTGAACCAAAACCTCAAGATGTTGAAAAATATATGAGAGGAGAACTTGTTGAGCCTGCAAAACCTATAGTTTTCTATATCGATCCTGCAACTCCAAAAGAGTGGGTTCCATATTTGATTATGGGTGTTAATGACTGGCAAAAGGTATTCGAAAAAGCTGGCTTTAAAAATGCAATCTATGCGCTAGAAGCTCCTACAAAACAACAAGACTCAACATGGTCTCTAGAGGATGCGCGATTCTCTGCTATTGTATATAAACCTTCTGACATTCCAAATGCAAGCGGGCCTCATGTTAATGACCCACGTTCTGGAGAGATTATCGAGAGCCATATTAACTGGTATCACAATGTTATGTCTTTACTAAGAAATTGGTATATGCTTCAAGCTGGTCCAAGTGATCCAGGTGCAAGAAAAATGACTTTTGATACTGAATTGATGGGCCAATTAATTCGTTTTGTGTCGTCGCACGAAGTCGGTCATACATTAGGTTTGAGACATAATTTTGGTGCAACATCTCTTTATACTGCAAAACAACTTAGGGATCCTAATTTCTTAAAAGAGAATGGTCATACAACTTCAATAATGGACTACTCTAGATTCAATTATGTTGCACAGCCAGAAGATAACATCCCAAGAGAGTTGCTTTTCCCTAAAATTAGCCACTACGACTACTGGGTGATTGAATGGGGATATCGTAGATTTATGGATATTAACGATCCTGTTAAAGAGCTGCCTAAAGTTAATCAGTGGTTGATTGAAAAGACAAAAGATAGAAGATATTGGTTTGGAACAGAGACAAACTCAAACGATCCTCGTCTACAAGCAGAAGATCTTGGCGCAAACCAAATGGAGACAAACGAGCTTGGAATAAAGAATCTGAAGTATGTAATGAAGAACTTGGGTGAATGGACAAAAGAGCCAAACAGCGATTATGAAAACCTAAGAACTATGCATGGCGAAGTAAATGGACAGTATAGAAGATATATTGGACATGTAACAAAATGGATTGGAGGTGTATATGAAGATCCTAAATATGTTGAAGAGAGTGGTGAAGTATATAGATTTGTTGAAAAGGAGAAACAAGTTGAGGCTGTTAACTTCTTAAAGAGAAACCTTTTCACTCCTCAAACTTGGCTTATTCCTGCAGAGTATATGAATAAGTTTGTTAACATCCCTACTATGTTCTTAGAGAGAGCATACCAAACTGCTTTCACTTCAATTCTGAGTAAGAGAGTTTTCTTAAACCTTACTGCTGCTGAGGCTGCGATGGGAAATAAGGCTTACACAGTAAGTAATCTAATTACTGATATGAATCAATCAGTTTGGGCTAATCTGCCTTTAAACCAAAACATAGACATCTATAAGAGAGTAATGCAAAAAGTTTATGTTACATCCCTTTGCGATATGTATACAGGTGCAGGGGCAATGGCAAGAATGGGAATGGAGGTGAAACCTACGTCTAATCCTAAGGATAATAGCGACTGTACTGCTATGGCTTATTATCACATGAAAGATCTATTGAAAAAGATGAAGAGCTTTACAACTACCGATATGGCAATGAAAGCTCATTATGAGTATCTTATTAGATATATTGAGAAGACTTTAGACGGAAAAGAGTAGTAATTGGTAATAACTATCTTGGAGGCATTAATCTTTTAAAGAGGTTAATGCCTCTTTTTTTAATGGCTATCTATACCCATCAACATCATTTGCAGATGCTTAATGTGAGGAGTGATTTCTGAAACATACTCTTTTACAGCCTTTACGCTACCTGGCAAAGCAAACACAAGTGACTGATCAATAACGGCAGCCACACTTCTGCTTATTAATGCATTTGGTTTTAACGAACCATATTTTAAGCGTATGAAATCCATGATTCCAGGAATCTCTTTATCGGCAAGTTTTAATATTATATCTGGGGTAATGTCTTTTGGTCCAATGCCAGTACCACCAGTTGTAATGATTAAATCATATTTATTAGTAGAGTAGTTGTTAATTAAACCAGTAAGCCTCTCTGAATCATCAGGAATTAGATCATACGATATTTTATGTGGTAAGTTCTCTGCGTTATAATACTCTTTGACCATTTTTATGATCTCTGGGCCACTAAGATCTTCGTAAATATTGTTATAGGCTCTATCGCTCAGAGTAATGACCGCAATTTTATGCACTTTAGGTTGGTATTCAAGAGTGTCACCGATTTTAATCTCTCCTCCATTGATTACTTTTACAAAGATTCCCTCTTTTGGCATAATGCATGACCCGCTTGTTTTGTAGATTGCACAACCATCACCATGACATTTTTTTCCAATTTGAGTAACCATCAACTCAATCTTGTCATTTTTAAAAATATCGCCTGGATGAGTCTCATTTAAGATGATTCCCTTTGTTGTTAAATTTTCTGCGAAATCACCGTGAACAAAATTTTTCCCAGTGATCTGCTCAAATTTTTCGATACTTTCAACTCCCAGCAAACTGATTTGGCGATGCCATTGACCAGAGTGGGCATCACCTTCAATTCCCATCTGATTAATGATTGCACTCTCTATTTTATGTTTGGTAGTACCCTTTTTTTCTGATATATTGATTGATACTATCTCTATTGTATTCATAGTTTGATCTTTTCAATGAGTTTGATGTCGTTAATAACCATTTTTTTATCCACTGCTTTGCACATGTCGTAAATACATAATAATGCTGCAGACACAGCTGTGAGTGCCTCCATCTCTACGCCTGTCTTTCCGTTGCAAATAGCAGTTGATACCACTTTTACGCCTGATTCCGTCAGTGTTGTTTCTACATCGATACTTGTTAGAGAGATGGGGTGACAAAGAGGTATGATATCTGAACATTTTTTTGCAGCCATAATTCCAGCAATTTGAGCTGCAGTTAGCACTGATCCCTTCTTAATCTGGTTGTTTTTAACTAGTTCTATGGTCTCGCTATTTAATGTTATTGATCCTGAGGCGATGGCTTTTCTGAACTGCTCCTCTTTTTGAGTGATGTCTACCATGTTGACGGAACCATCCTCTTTTGTATGTGATAGTTTTCCCATTTTATCCTCCTATGTTGTAAAATTCTCCGTTATTATTAATCTCTCCTTTGCTTGGTTTGTTTTTTAGAGCTGAGTAGATCGCCTCTTTGTATCCAAGTTGAAGGATGTCGTATTCTAGATTACTAAAAAGGCATGGTTTAAGTTTTCCCGTAGCTGTCAGACGTAATCGGTTACATATAGCACACCTTCCTCCTTCTCCTCCAATAACTTGCCCGAACTCTCCCTTCTCTAGATTCATAACTGGTATAAATCTGCATGTTAGTCCGTTAGCTTTGCAAAACTCTTTGACCGAAACTGCATCTTGCTCATCTTCCGATTGTTCTATTACACAGTTGATTTTAATAGGGGTAAGGCCGGCAGATTTTGCCGCCTCTATTCCTTTAAGCACTTGCTGGAGCTCTCCGCCGCGTGTCATCTCCCTGTATCTCTCTGGATTGACTGTGTCTAGACTAATATTGATCCTATGCAATCCTGCCTCTTTCAATTGATTGGCGAACTCCGATAAGAGAATGCCGTTTGTTGTCATTGAGAGGTCTTGTATCCCTTTGATTTGCGCGAGCATCTCTACTAAAGTGACGATTCCTTTGCGAACAAGAGGCTCTCCTCCAGTAATTCTGACTTTATTGATCCCCTCATTTACGGCACACTGTACAAAATCGACAATCTGATCGAAAGATAGGATTTGTGAGTGGGATAATAGTTTAACTCCACCTTCGGGCATACAATAGACGCATCTTAGATTACATCTGTCTGTAACCGATATTCTCAAATAAGATATTTTTCTTCCGAATGAATCTTCCATTCTTTCAGCCCATTTTTAGTTGTTTAGCTGCCTCCCAGACTATTAAGCCTAATGAGACAGATACATTCAGTGAATGTTTGGTTCCAAACTGGGGTATTTCAATTACAAAATCGCTTTTATCTACAACACTCTGTTGCACACCTTTTACCTCGTTCCCAAACACAAATGCGTACCGATCGTTTTGATTGAATGTGAATTTGTCCAACATAATTGAGTTCTCTGTTTGCTCTATGCTGACTATTTTGTATCCCAATTGCTTATAATGTTCTACTGCATCAATGGTCTCTCTAAAATGTCTCCAAGGAACGCTCTCCTCTGCTCCAAGTGCAGACTTATGAATCTCTGCGCTTGGGGGGATTGCACATATTCCACACAGGGCAATCTCTTCGATGGCAAAAGCGTCTGCAGTCCTGAATGCAGACCCAATATTGTGTTGGCTGCGAATATTGTCTAAAATTAAGACTACGGGCGACTTTTCTACCACTTTATATTCATCGGCAGAGATTCTGCCAAGTTCGCTGTTTAAAAGTTTTCGATACATCCTAAATGTTCTTTACACAAAGATAGCTATATTTATATGATTTAACTTTCGGTTAGTGATCATGTCAAACTAATTCATGAACATTGAGAACATTCAACTTTAAAATTATGAAAAAAGCACATAAATATCTCTTGTATGCACTGATACCTGTTGCAGGAGTTTTCGCAGTCTATCTTTATAACTCTTCTGGAAATGAGAATCCGGAACAAATTGAGTCTAAAGCAGGGGACCAGAAACAAAAAGGGGGAGAGAGAGGTAAAGGCTCAAGCAGACCTATTCCTGTCTCTGTTCATATTGCCAAATATGAGTTTAATACAGATGGTCTTGTTAGGTTGGGGACAATTGTTGCAAAAGACAGAGTTGATATTGCGAGTGAGATTTCGGGTAGAATAGTGTCAATAAATTTCAATGAGGGGGAGTATGTGAAAAGAGGTAAGGTTCTTGTAAAACTGAATGATGATGAGCTTCAGACTCAGTTGAAAAGGGCAGAGTATCAATATTCTTTGCAGAAGGAGAAGCTGGAGAGACAAAAGGTTCTTTTGAGTAAAGATGCCGTAAGTCGCGAAGATTATGATCAGGTACTAACTGAATATAACGTTTTAAGACAAGATATTGAGCAGTTAAAGGCTAGGATTGAGAAGACAGAGATCAGGGCTCCTTTTGAAGGTGTTATTGGTTTTAGAGAGGTGAGTGTTGGTGCATTTCTTCAACCTAATACCAAAGTGACAAATTTAGTGGATGTTAGAAATCTTGTATTAGAATTCTCTATTCCTGAGAAGTACTTTTCAGAAAAACTAATTGGCTCTGTTGCAATGTTTACAGTTGAGGGTTCTATCAAGGAGTTTAAGGCTCCAGTATATGCTGTTGATCCTCAGGTAGATGAAAAAACAAGAACGTTATCGCTCAGAGCTAAATATCTAAATGCGTCTGGCCAGTTGAAACCTGGTATGTCGGCTCGTGTTACTCTGATTGCTGGAAAAGATGGTGAGAGTCTTTATGTTCCTAATGAGGCAGTAATTTCGGACGTAAAGGGTCGCTATGTATGGATAATGAAGTCTGGAGAGGCTAAAATGTCTTATCTTAAGACTGGCAAAAGGACATCAGATAAAGTTGAGGTTCTCGAAGGTGTATCCGCTGGTGATACAATCATAACTACAGGTATAATGCAAATCAGACCAGGTTCAGCAGTAGTTCCTGTTAACCTATAATATTCTTGATTATGAGTATTTCAACAACGTCGATTAATCGCCCTGTACTTGCTACTGTGATGAGCTTGGTCATCCTTATCTTCGGGGCAATCGGATATACATATTTAGGTGTTAGGGATTATCCAAGTGTAGATAATCCTGTGATTTCGGTAAGATGCTCTTTTCCTGGGGCTAATGCAGATGTTATCGAGACTCAAATTACAGAGCCTCTCGAAGCTGCAGTAAATGGAATTCCGGGAATTCGTGCAATTTCGAGTACTAGTAGGGACGGCTCAAGTTCGATTAATATTGAATTTAATCTGGAGGTCGACTTGGAGACAGCTGCTAATGATGTGAGAGATAAGGTTTCGGGAGCAATGAACAGGCTTCCGCAAGGTGTTGATCCTCCTGTTGTAGAGAAGTCAGATGCAGATGCACAACCAATTTATGCTGTTACAATTTCAAGTAAATCGAGATCGATCATAGACCTTAGCGAGTATGCTGAGGTTAACTTTAAAGAGAGGCTGCAGACAATTAGTGGAGTAAGTAGTGTTGGAGTTTGGGGCTCGAAGAGATACTCTGTCCGAATGAGGATGGATCCACTCTTGCTTGCCGCCTATGGTATCACTCCTGTAGATGTCAGACAGGCTGTGACAAGGGAGAATATTGAGCTTCCTTCGGGAATGATTGAGGGTTCTACTATGGAGTTAACAATCAGAACTCTTGGAAGATTACAGACATTAGAAGATTTTAACAATTTGATAATCTCGCGAAATGCAGAGAAAATTGTCCGCTTTTCTGATGTAGGAGTTGCTGAAATACAGGCAGAAAATACAAGATCTATTCTTAAAAGAAATGGAGTCCCAATGGTCTCTTGTGCAATAATTCCCCAACCAGGTGCAAATTATATCAACATTGTTGACGATGCAATTAATGTGGTAGAGGATTTAAAAAAGAGTCTGCCAGAGGATATTGAGGTTGGAGTAGGTTTTGACAATACAACATTTATCAGAGACTCTATCGATGAGGTTAACCTCACTATCATTCAGGCATTTATTCTAGTGGTTCTGATTATCTTCTTGTTTTTAAGGAACTGGAGGACCACATTGATTCCTGTGATTGCAATCCCTGTCTCACTTATTGGTACCTTCTTCGTAATGTATATTGCTGGTTTTTCGATTAATATCTTAACTCTTTTAGCGGTAGTTCTTGCAATTGGACTTGTTGTAGATGATGCGATTGTGGTGATGGAAAATATCTATGCTAAAATTGAGAAGGGGATGAGTCCGAAAGAGGCGAGCCTAGAGGGTTCTAAGGAGATTTTCTTTGCAGTTATTGCAACTACAGTAACTTTAGTTGCAGTGTTTTTCCCGATTGTCTTTTTGCAAGGGGTTACTGGTCGACTATTCAGAGAGTTTTCTGTTGTGATTGCAGGCTCTGTTTTGATATCTAGTTTTGTTGCTCTTACATTAACACCAATGCTTTCGTCTAAGCTTCTTAGAAATGATTCGGGCGAAGGGAGGTTCTATAAATTTACTGAGCCATTTTTTGTTGGTTTGAATGCTTTGTATTCAAGGGGACTGGGCTATGTCTTAAGAAGAAAATGGATTGCTCCCGTTGTTTTGGTTGTCTCTCTAGGCGGAATCATTGGATTATGGACTACAATACCTTCGGAGATGGCTCCTATGGAAGATAGATCATCTATTCAGGTCTCCAGCAATGCGCAAGAGGGTGCTACTTTTGATTATATGCTTCGTTATACAGACGACTTGTATGATTTGATAGACCGCGAGGTGGTTGAAAAAGAGAGCATTATGCAGATGGTCGGAATGGGGTCCAGAAATAGGTCAAATTTTTCGATTACTCTGGTTCCACAAGATAAACGCAAAAGAACTCAGCAAGAGATTGCTGATGACTTAACTCCAAAAGTACTTGCATTAACTGGAGCGCGCTCTTTTGTTAATCAACAACAGACTTTTGGGGGAAGAAGAGGCGGGATGCCCGTACAATATGTAATTCAAGCAAAAAATCTAGATTCTTTAAAGGTTATTTTGCCAAAATTCATGTCAGCAGTTGCTGAGAGTGAGGTATTCTCAAACTCAGATATCAATTTGAAATTTACTAAACCAGAGATTCGTCTCTCTGTTGATCGCGATAAAGCTTCTTTGATGGGGGTCTCTGTTCAGAATATTGCTCAGACACTGCAGCTCTCAATGAGTGAACAGCGAATTGGATATTTTATTCGTAATGGTAAACAGTATCAGATTATGAGTCAAATAGACCAAAGTATGAGAAATAAGCCACTTGACCTTGCATCTATTTATGTACGTAATGATGTTGGTGAATTGATTCAGCTCGATAACCTAATAAGACTAGAAGAGAGTAGTACGCCTCCTCAGCTATTTAGGTATAATCGATTTGTCTCAGCTACTGTCTCTGCTGGATTATCAAAGGGTTATACGTTAGGTCAAGGGATTGAGGAGATGGATAAAATCTCTTCTGAAATATTAAACCCCGACCACTTTTCGACAACGCTTTCGGGTCAGTCTAAGGATTTTGTTGAGAGTACATCTAGTTTGCTTTTTGCATTTATGCTTGCTTTGGTATTGATTTATTTGGTTTTGGCTGCTCAATTCGAAAGTTTTAGAGATCCTCTGATCATAATGCTGACTGTTCCACTTGCTCTGATTGGAGCACTTGTCTCGCTCTGGGCAGGAGGTGTTACAATGAATATTTTTAGTCAGATTGGTCTGATTATGTTGATTGGACTTGTCTCAAAGAATGGTATCTTAATTGTTGAATTTGCAAATCAGCGCAGAGCGTCGGGACTTGATAAATTGTCTGCTGTGAAGGAGGCGTCTGCTTCGCGATTTAGACCAATTTTAATGACAAGTATGTCTACAATCTTAGGTGTTCTTCCGATGGTTTTTGCTTCGGGTGCTGGAGCTGAAAGTAGAATCTCAATGGGTATTGCTGTAGCAGGCGGTCTGATCTTTTCTACATTCTTTACCCTGTTTATAATTCCGGCAATGTATTTATATATCTCTTCGAATAAATATTCGCTTACTCATGATGAAAAATAGAACTTTAATATATTTAACTGCGCTTTTGTTCGCCAATGGTGCTGTATTTGCTCAATCACAACCAATTGAATCTTATTCATTGGATAAATGTATCAGCGAAGCGCTTAAAAACAATTATGGTATAATTGTAGCGGGAAATAATCTTGAAATTGCAAAAAACAATGTTACTCCCGCACCTTTTCTTCCCGATCTGAATATGACTGCACGTCAAACACAAAATGACACTCGTCAATCAAACTTTGTTCAAAGTGGCTCTAGGGAAGAGACTAAAACCTCACTGAATAATATGTCGGTTGGTTTGACTCTAAATTGGCGACTTTTTGATGGCTTAGGAATGTTTGCAGAGCGTGCAAGGCAAAAGGAGTTATTGAGTAATGAACAGTTATATTTCAGAGTTGAGACAGAATATTTGGTAATGAAACTTACTGGTCAGTATTATTTGATTGTAAGCCTTCAAAGTCAAGTTAAGTTGTTTGAGGAGTCATTAAGTATTTCTCAGACTAGATACAACCACGCCTTCACAAGGTATAAAATCGGGAAAGATTCAGGATTGGAGTTTAAACAGGCGAAAATTTATCTGAACAGCGATTCATCTAGGTTGCTTCTATTAAGGGAGAATGTCAAAAATGCCTATTTGGAACTTTACAGGTTGATGAATAAACCACTTGATTCCAAGATATCGATTGTTGATACGATAATTCCAGATCAAAAATTAGAGTTAGAGAGATTATTGGCAGCTTCTATGGATCAAAATTCGTCGATTCTCTTGGCAAACAATGGTGCAGATATTAAATTTTTAGATTTGGAGTTGGCTAAGGCAGAGAGATATCCCAAAATTGATTTTGTAGCAGGATATAATCGTGCTCTTAATGAGAGTAGCCTATTTCCTGATAAATATAATTTGAGTAATGGAGCCTCGTGGGGATTTACATTAACGCTTCCGATTTTTACGGGAAATGAGATTAATAGAAAGGTTAAAAATGCCAGGATAGCAAGAGAGAATGCGAAAATTGAGGTTTTAGATGTTCGAAGTAATGTTGAAAATCAAGTTAGGCAGATGTATAACAACTATAAATACAATTTCCGTCAAATTGATTTCGAAAACGAGAATAAAGAGACTGCTAGTCTTAATTTAGATGCCGCAATGGAGAAATATCGTCTTGGAGCATTAGCTGGAATTGAATTCAGAGATATTCAACTCTCCTACCTTGATGCTTCTGATAGGCGATTAAAGGCAATCTATCAGGCGAAAATTTCTGAAATTACTTTAAAGTTGCTTTCTGGAGAACTTTTTAAATAAAGAATGAACAAATGAGGAGATTCCTTCGTTTTCATTACCACTCAGATAAGGTTGTCTGAGACTAAATGAAAGTTTATGAAATCATATAGTTTGTTTATAAAATTAAGTTCGATAAGATTTATTATTGTCATTCTACTTCTAGGTATCTCTGTTCAGATATTTGCAGAGGAGCAGAAACAACAATTTTCTGTGAGAGGAGAGGTGATAGACAAGCAGACAAGAAAACCGATTCAATTTGTAGCTGTGTCGATTTGGAAAGGCACTCAGTTTTCTACAACTGATTCTCTTGGCCGATTCAATATCTCAAATGTTGCAGCTGGAGCATATAGAATCCAGGCAGATCTATTAGGGTTCAATCAATATCTATCTCCCGAAATTATGGTTTCGAGGAGTGGTGAATATCTTGTGATTGAGATGGAGGAGCAGGCGAGATCTTTGTCTCAAATTATTGTAAGACCACAAGCAGATCCATTCAGACGAGTGCCAGAGAGTCCTCTATCGCAGAGAAGCATTGGGATTCAAGAGATCGAAAAGAATCCAGGATCTAATAGGGATATCTCTAGAGTAATCAATAGTCTGCCAGGGGTTGCTAGCGTAACAGGTAGTGGATACAGAAACGACATTCTTGTAAGAGGTGGCGGACCTTCTGAAAATAGATTCTTTTTAGATGGAATTGAAATACCTACAATCAATCACTTTAGTACTCAAGGTGCGTCTGGCGGACCTGTTGGGATAATTGATGCTGATCTTATTAGAGAGGTCGATTTTTATGCAGGCTCTTTTCCTGTAAATAAGGCAAATGCATTGAGCTCTGTAATGGATATCAAGCTCAAAGATGGAGACCCTCTCTCGAATAAATACAAAATAACAGTTGGTGCTTCGGAAGCTGGTTTCAGTTCCAATGGGCACATAACCGACAAAACAAATTACCTATTTTCTGCAAGGACATCATATCTTCAATTTCTATTCAAGGCATTAGAATTACCTTTTTTGCCAACCTTTTCAGATATTCAATTTAAAGTTAAAACTCGTTTCGATAGTAGACATGAATTGACAATAATTGGAATTGCAGGTATCGATAACATGAAATTAAATAAAGATGCTGGAGGTACCGAGGATAGGGATTACATCTTGTCATACCTGCCTGTAATTCAGCAAGAGGTTTTTACATTGGGTGCTGCATATAAATACTATTATGGGAAGAGTAATCTTGGATTGTATTTAAGTCATAGTTATCTTAATAATAGAAATACTAAGTATTTAAATAATGATGAAACAAGTGATGCCAATCTGACTCTTAAGTACAAATCTGTGGAGCAAGAGACAAAGTTTAGAATTGAAAATATCTCTCGCATTGACAGATTTAGAATAACTGCGGGTATGGGCGCAGAGGTTCCTTTTTATACAAATAATACATTTCAAAAGATCTATACTATAAATCCCGTTACGGTCAATTATCAGACAGATTTATCCTTTTTAAAGTATTCATTCTTTGTTTCTGGTTCGTACACATCAGCTGACGAAAGTTTTACAGCCGCATTATCTTTAAGAACTGATGCTGCTACTTTTTCTGACAATCTATCTAATCCATTAGAACAATTGTCTCCAAGGTTCTCTTTGTCTTATAGATTTGCTAAAGATATGTATCTCAACGCTGGAATTGGTAGATATTATCAGCTTCCTCCTTTTACTGCTCTAGGTTTTAAAAATCAGGCGGGTGATTATGCTAACAAGAGCCTAAAATATATGGGTTCAGACCATTTTACTTTAGGGTTGGAATATAAACCTAGTGCGAACTTGCAAATAACTCTTGAGGGTTTTTACAAGCGTTATTTTAACGGTCTGTCATCTGTTAAGGATACTATTCCAGTTGCAGGCAAAGGCGTAGATTTTGGATTTGTTGGAAACGAAGAGTTGAAATCAGATGTTAATGGGAGATCTTATGGGGTTGAATTATCAACTCGTGTTTTTGTTAGTGATAAATTCAATTTAATTGGATCTTTAACTCTATTCAAGAGTGAATTTGAATCTTTGAAGGATGGTAAATGGACACCTCAATCATGGGATAATAGAAGGTTACTTACCTTAGCTGGTAACTATAAGCTCCCTGCCAATTTTAATATTGGTGTAAAGTATAGATATTCCGGAGGTTCTCCTTATACTCCTTATGATGAGTTAAAGTCTTCTTTGGTGACAGCATGGGATGTCAGAGGTCGTGCATATTTAGACTATAATAAATATAATTCTGAATATCAGCCAATTTTTAGTCAATTAGATTTTAGATTAGATAAGGATTTCTATTTTGAGAAATTTGCTTTAAAACTGTATCTAGATATTCAAAATATTACAAACTCAAAGTATAAAAATCCCGATGCAATAGTAAGTACTGGCAGAATTATCAATCCTACAGCTCCATTAAATCAGCAACGTTACGAAATGAAGAGGATTGAACTTAATGATGGAACGCTTCTACCTACTATTGGAATTACTCTTGAGTTCTAGGATGCTAAAGAGATTTCTTTCTGGCCAGTCCGATACTTTTTGAAGAGAAGTTCTGATTAAAGCATCAATTTGCCGAGGGAATCTGGATCCTTTCCAAGAGCTCGTATTAGTGACAAATATCCAAGAATAGCCATCTTTTTGATACCTTATCAATGCGCTTGTCCCCGAAAGGCTGCCGCTTCTAGTCCATTCGCCCTTTTGAGAAGTCCTCGACCAACCGATCGGCAACTCAGAAGGGTTTGTATTTACCATGTATGCTATACTTTTTTGAGAAATTATATCCTTTTCATTATCTCTACCATCAATTGAAGCTATGAAACGCAAGAATTCAGTAGGCGATGCTACCCATGCTCCAGCACCAAGTAATCCTCTTATATTATTTCCACCGTAGCATCGTGGGAGTAATCTCCCACTTCCGTCACAAGCCTCTACAGGGATCTCATTCTCTGGTTCGTAGTAACGAACCTCATTTGAGAGTTTTTCTTGATATAAGTTATTTGCTATATGCATATCTATGCAACCGATAGGTGCTAAAATACTGTCTTTTACATATTGCTCATATGTTAATCCTGTAACTTTAGAAATAACTAGACTTAGTGCAACATATCCTAAATTTGAGTATCGAGTACCTCTTCCTGGTTCATATCTTAACTTTTTACCTAGAGAATACTCTAATACATCTTCAGGAGTCGGGATTGAATCTAGAGACATCCTCTTAATAATAAGGGGAGAGATGAACATGGGATCGCCTCCTCTTAGAGTAAAGCCTCCTCTATGTCTGAGCAAATGTTCAATCGTAATATTTTTAACTCTTTTATCGGTAATCTTGAGAAATCTAATATCGTTTAAAATCCCCTTTTCTCCGAAGACTTTTTGATCTAGTGTGAGTTTTTTCTCTTCAATAAGTTTCATAATTGCCGTAGCTGTAATCAATTTTGATAACGAAGCTACCCGCATTATATGTTTTACATCCATTTTAACACCTTTCTCCTCATCTGCCCAACCATACCCTTTTGCATATATGAGTTTTTCGTCTTTCATAATTGCAATAGAGGCCCCTTTTATATGCCATGTCTTTAGGAATTTTTCTACCTGAGCATCAAGCTTTTTGGTTTGCTCAATATCGCTGATGTCGTTAGATAATAGGTGATTAATGGCATTGGGGACTTCGTCTGAAGTCTCAATTAATTCAGCTTGATGTTCCGGAGCTTCGCTTGTATGATAGTAGTATATTGCTGTTGCAATAATTGCTAAGACAAGTATGGCCGTGAAAACTAGCGGCCCCGGAATTCTTTTTGCCATTGTGTTTTTTTTGATGAGTTAAAAGATGGATATGTGTTGTAAAAATACGAAATATGTGTGAAATTTTGGCAAAAAAATAGAGGGCTTACGTTTAATAAACCCTCAAAATGGGACCAATCATATTTACTTTATGTCAGTTAAGTTTTATGAAAGTTTTCTTTCGATGATGAAGCCTGCTACTAAGCCAAGTCCACCAAAAAGAAGAGTTGATGCACCATAAATTACCTCTTGTGCGTTTCTAATGAGATAATAAGGATCTTCTGTAGCTGTTGTGCCATGTGTTGCTAAACTAATGAAGAAGCCTACCATTAAACCAAGACCAAGTCCAATTAAAAGTGATCCTATTCTTAGACCTAGGAATTGATTTTTCATTATTTTGTTTTCACCAAAAATTCGGGATAAATCGAATTTTTCACATGATACATTTTCTAGTGTAGAGAGTTTATCGATTAATAAAATTCTCTCTTTTTTTCTTACAAATAGTTCAATTAGCTTGTAAAATCCGAAAACCACAATGGCGGTTACAACGGGGATGGTGATAAAGTCCATAATTTCTGAGTTTTTTGTGTTTTTATGTTTGTTTTGCATATTTGACGAGGGTGCCCCTAAAAGGTTACAATTTTTGGGTAACCTATATTTTCTGTAACTTTATCACATTACCCTCGTCTAAATGTCGGAATGGATAAAAAAGAGGAAAAAATATTAATAGAGAGAATAAAAGCAGGTGAGCATAACCTTTATGCTCAGTTAGTTGATCATTACTCTGATATTATTTTTAACCTAATATATAAAGTTGTTGGAGTGAGAGCCGATGCCGAAGAGTTAGCCCAAGATGTTTTTGTAAAGGCGTTCTTTTCGTTAGACAAATTCAGAGGGGAGTCATCTTTCTCTACATGGTTATATAGAATTGCATACAATTTGGCAATTTCTAAGAGTAGACTTAAAAAGAGATTCTTTCTTTCGCTTGACAATCTCTCATTCAATAAAACAGAGGAGCTTGATGATGCTGACCATTTATTACGTGAAGAGAACTTTGTATTATTAGAAGAGGCATTAGAGAGTTTAGATATACAAGAACGTTTTCTAGTTGTCTCATTTTATAAGGATGATAAAAGTCTAAAAGAGCTTTCTGAGATAACAGGAATTACTGTTTCAAACCTTAAAATAAAGCTCTTTAGAACAAGAAAAAAATTAAATGACTACATTTGTAGCCGAAGGGAGGTCATATATGGAAAATGAAATAAAATCGGTTAGCCCTATCTTCACATCTGTGGTGATGGATAAAATCTCCAAAGAGATGAAGAGGAGAGAATCAAGAAGAGATAATTTAATTCTTGCTGCAACTTTGACTGTTTTTACAGCAATACTTGCAGGTGTTTTCTATTTCTTCTTCGTAAAATTTGGTCCTATCTCACTTCCGCAAATTTCAGCAAAGTCAATTACTGATGTCTCAATGCAGCCTCTTGCCGACATGAGCGAAAGCTTTAAGTCTGGGATTCAATCTTCGATTGTTGGTAAGAATATTATTTGGTTTGTGGTTGGACTAATACTCTCATTTTTTATTGGGTTAGATCAATATTTATCTCACTTAAAATCTAACTCTGACTCCCGCAAGAAGTAATCCACTGTTTCCAATTCCAGCTTCACCAAAAACGGCAAAAGTCTTTCCTACTTCAATTCCAATGGGCGAAAATTGCATTGTAAAGTCATAATCAGTTGAACTACTAGCTTGGTATGGCTGCCCTTGTTTAAAGGAATTTTGAGCAGTCATTATTTGAATTCCCGCAGAAATTTTAGAATACAAACTAATAACATCTCTATTCAACCAATTAAACTTAGCAGAAGGCATTATCGTATGATAAGAGCCTTTGCCTCTCCCTACATTTGAGTGATTAACAATAATGTCTGCATCAAAAAAGTCGACACTGTAACTTATTCCAACTCTAGTTACTTTACTTACTTTATTGTAATAAGATAATGTAACTGCACCTGAATATGATTTTGAATCATAGGTGCCTGTTATTGCAATCAGAGGAGCCGTGACGATGATAGACAACACATCGATTAGTTCATTGGTAGGTAGAACCCCGTAAGAGAGAGAAATTTCGTGTTTTGATGGATTGTTCTGTGCAGTTGCGATATCGATAGTCATAATCGATATGAGCAATAATAATGCGATTTTTTTCATAGAATTATGGATTTGCAGAACAAATGTAAAAAATAATAAAAGAGACTGCGTTTTTTCGCAGTCTCTTTAACAAAAAACCATATATAACTATGAACCTGTTATTCCAAAGTGTATCTTACTACGACTGATTGTTCAAGTTTAATCTTCTCAAATTGAAGAACAGGCATCTCTTCAGGTGCTGCCTCATTTGCGAAATTATAAGTACTTTTCACCATCATATCACCTCTGTAAGTAACAGGGAAGTTTTCGTAACACTGAATATAAATCACTTTTCCAATTTTTCTGCCAGATGATTGAGCAAGTAGCGATGCTCTCTCAAATGCTTTTTCTGATGCTTTAACCATAACCTTCTTTATCTGCTCTTGCATATCAGAAACTTCTGTACGTATGATTGTAACATCAGGAACACCAAGTTCCTCAGTTGATTTATATAGCTTTAATAATTGGTCAGTCCCTTTTAGTTTTAGAATGAATTTCTTCGAACTTAATATTTGATCTTTTTTAAGCATATACTCTTTTAATGAAGAGCTTATGTCTTGAATCTGTAGATCTTTATTTAGGTCAATACCGAGTGTTTTAAGTGCTTTGAAAAGATCTCTCTCTTTTTGCTCTAAATTATTTTTCGCCTTACTATCTTTTTCACTGATTATTATTTGAACAAAAATTTCGTCTGGAGAAACCTCTAGCTCAGCTCTTGCTGAAACTTCAATGTAGTTTTGATCAATAAAGTTTTTCTCTTGCCCTTGTAATTGCATAAAAGCAAAGAGCATCATTGTAATAATTAAAAATGTTCTTTTCATGATGATTGTTATTTTATTTAGAGGGCAGGTTTTGTACAAACGCTAAGTTCACACAAATTGTGCCAACTAGAATAATCATCATTTAAAGGGAGTGCTTGGATTAACGAAATTTTGCAATAAACTTCCCTATTTGTGAAGCAAATTTAGAAGCTATAAATCCTAAAATCGAGAATGTTCCTGCAAAAAAAGAGAGGCTATAGGGAAAGTCGTTAGTAAAAATGCCTACAAAAGAACCTGTTAAGGCTCCAGAAAAAAGGCCAATGCCTGAATATAAGATCATATTGTCTTCTGAGTTGTTTTTCATCATATAATGTAATTGAATATTTGATGTATCTTTTATAT
>JASDTB010000086.1:763-10090 GCA_041441455.1 Bacteroidales bacterium | reverse complement strand
GGGGGTATCTGCCAGAATAAAGTATAACATCTTCATATTCTGCTTTTTACGATTTTTAAAAAACTTGTCTAGGCAATCTAAAAATGCTATATACTTGTTTTACTGATACTTATACTTTATTCTGGCAGATGGGGGTGATCTGCAGGAAATCGCATAACGCGCTGTACTTATGATACTTAACGATTAAACAAGACAAGGCAAGACAAGGCAAGACAAGGCAAGACAAGACAAGACAAGGCAAGACAAAGCAAAACAAAGCATCAACAAGACAAAAGCGACTAGGCATCAACAAGACAAAAACGACAAGGCAAAAAAGGCACCCATCCGCAAGGCGCAGCCGAGCACAAAAACTTGCAAAGCACCATTTAAAGCGTGGCGTAGCCGAGCACAAAAACTTGCAAAGCACCATTTAAAGCAAGGCGCAGCCGAGCACATAAACCTGCGAAGCTCCATTTAAAGCAAGGCGCAGCCGAGCACATAAACTTGCGAAGCTCCACTTATTATCCGTCTGTCCTACATCAGATTAGTTGGTCAGAATGGTCTCTATTGTCTGATTCATAAAATGGCATTTTGTCAAGGACATCTACACTGTGTATATTCTTTCTCCTAAGGTTGTTTAGTAACGTCTATGAACTTGTCGAATAGATGTGTTTTTGTAATATAGACCTCACTTTCTGGGTATTTGGTCTTTTCAATTTCAATAAGGCCAAAGTGAATCATAAATCGTTCAAAGGTACGGAGCGAATAACAATGACCTCCTTGCTCTTCTATTGTGTGGTACTTTCTTGTAAAACCATTTAAAAGTTCAGGGAATGCCTTGAAATATTTCTCTGCATAGAATTTATAAGAACGTTTCTGATCACCATACTTCGATAGCAAAATAATACTAAAGCCACAGCCCATTCCGCCAACCTGTTCATTATTGTAGCCATCAAAATAGGCAAAATTATAGCTACACGTAAAATTCCAAAGTAACTCTTGGAATAGCTTGTTACTATCCTTGGCAATTTTCTCTCCTTTTTTGGTAAGGGTCATCACACCTTTTTGCTCTTTAATGATTTTCATAATTTTGAGCATTATGTGAGTAAGGATTACGGTTTGAGAATCCAACTCTTTAGTCAATTTTAAAATCCCCGAATCTATTAATTCATCTCCAATACCTAACTCATAGACCTCTTTCACTATTTTAGGAGGTATTGCGTTTGTTGCTGTGAGTTTGATTTTACCCTCACACAGTAGAATATCTGTAATATGCTTAACCTGACGAAATAGAGGAATGGTATTTAAATCCTCTTCTATTAATCTTCGCATTTTTACAGGGGAGTCGGCATCCCACAATCCGTGAATAAGTGCAAACATATCATTAGGAGAATAACCCTCAAATTGGGATAGCGCAGTACTATTACGTTTCTGCACAAACTCACCAATCCATTGCTTTAGTATCTCAATAGATGGAGTGTGTCCATACTTTTTCTCACACTCTGCGATATATTTTTGTAATTCTTCGTTCATAATATTTATCGTTGTTATTATAACATTTACGAATTTAATAATATATACTGATTAAGAAATGAGAAACCACAAAATAACAATGCATTGTAAAATTTTGATATCTTTTGTTGATAGAAATTAATTGAATTTTTAGGTAATTTTAATAATTCGAGATTTTGTCATTTATTTATTATAATTTATAATTAATTTATTATTTTTGCTTTGTTATTGCTGTTTATCAGCTATTTATTTTTTATCATGTTCTAAGAAATATTGTCTAAATAATTAGACCATCTCACATGAAAAGTAAGTTATTTTCCATTATTGCAGTTGCTCTTTTACTGTGTAGCAGTAAGACTTATGGGCAAGTTATTAAGAAAGACGTAAAGAATGATATTAAAACAGGCAGTTTGGTGGAGAAGGTGCCTGATTTAGTTTTAAATGAGCCGAGTTTCCCTATCAGCATTTTGTGGACCACTCAAGATTCCTTAGGGACAGTTGTTAAGTTGCCACTTGAGAAGGTATTGCCACAAACAAGAGGTGCCTTATACTACTTCGGTCGTGGAGTTGAAAGGGATTTGGACAAGGCAATTGAATATTACGCTTTGGATGCCGATGTAGGAAAGACCTCTTCTTGGTATGGGCAATACATTAAATTTCTGAAAGAAAGTCGTTATCTTGAGATTGACCAGAAACTCTGTTCGTATTTTGTTCGTAATTTGGGAGAGACGAATGATTATATTGAAAGAGTGGTAAAAAATGATGCTCCAGTGGAAACCAAACGCGAACGAGCTCTAGCTTGGGCAACTATTTTTTTTAAACCCGAGGAATATAAAATAGAATCTTCCGACAACTCCACAATACTTATTATCAAATTTCAATACAATGATGCTTTTTGGACACCAGTAATTTATAATCCTGGAACAAAGAGGGAGAAAGAAACTGGAAGTGGAGTCTGGTATTCTTTCGGTGGGGAAATTATATTGGACTTCAAAGATAATCGTTATCGCATCCGCATTGCTTATCCTATGTATTCCAGCTCATTTCAGACATTGTCGGATCGCGTTGATCGCATTTTAAATGGCCGAAATTCAGCAAATGTTCAGAAAAAAGTCATTATAGATCTTATGAATGAATCACGGAATAATATTGCACAATGCCTTAGATATCTCAATGGAATCGAACTATATACCAATGGCTCAAAAAAAAATAAAGAAAATATTTTTCATGCAAATGAAAAAGCAATTTTCGATTTTTCAAATGCTTTCTTTTTTATTATGGGTAGATATAACACTATCATCGACAGTATAGAGAGCGCATTAAATAAAGGAACCGTTAAAAAACTTAGCAACGACGACTTTTAGCGGCAACGTATCTTTGTAACCGCTTGTCATTCTACTACATGATTATATTCTGCTACATTTCGCTGTCTTATAGTAGTGCTTATCTGCATTTAATCCAAATATAATAATTAAAATTAGCTTAGAACGTATGATTTCTAAGTCTATTTGTAATTTTATAGCTTCACAAGAGGTTTAGGCGGATGAGTCTTGAACTGCTAAAAAAGAAGGTATTTCTCTCTAAAACGGGATAAATTATCGCCAAAAGTAACGAAGAACCAGTGTGGCCAAAATAGTTATCTATCAATTTGATTATCTTTCTGTTCTACAATTTCATGCAGACTATGTGGTATCTGCCAGACTTTTTCAAAAGATATTTATTTATATAAAATTTAGAATAGAAATAAAATCGAACAAATCTCTAAGAGAATAATAACTAAAAATTTTATGGAATTTGCCATAAGAGTGTAAAAACAGTAGCTGGTACCCTATGCTCCGGAAGAGTGGTCCCATATCGGAGGAATACCAACCTATCCTACTAGCAGTTTGCTCAACTCAGGCTATCTTGCTGTATATCATGGTGTTTTGCGTTGGCTATCTTGCTGTATATCTGGGCGTTTTGCGATTTCCTGCAGATTGGGGGGTATCTGCCAGAATAAAGTATAACATATTCATATTCTGCTTTTTATGATTTTTAAAAAACTTGTTTAGATTATTTAAAAACTCTATATACTTGTTTTACTGATACTTATACTTTATTCTGGCAGATGGGGGTGATCTGCGGGAAAACGCATAACGCGCTGTCTGTATGATACTTAGCGACTGGGCAAAACAAAGCATAAACAAGATAAAAGCAAGACAAAAACGAACAGGCAAAAAGGCTCCCATCCGCAAGGCGCAGCCGAGCACATAAACCTGCGAAGCACCATATAATACAAAGAACTATTGAAAATGCGTTACTGTCTATCTAAAAATATGCCCAATATCTAATATTCTGCATTTTTAGATAGCTATTTATTAGCCAAAGAGGCTATATCAATCACAAAATAAAGTACCGACAATTAGCATCATATGTAAATTCATTTGCAATAAGCACATTGGCCGAAGAGACATTCTCTAAGTCTGGCTGAACAACAATTTTTGCCTCTGAGTTTTGATTCCTAATCAATCCCACCAACTCTCCAACGATAGTACGACCAGTCATACCATTGCCCAAAACCAATCGGTTTATCTTCCACATATACAATATAATGGTGCAAAAATGAAAATTCAGCATTTCTAGCCCTAATCTCATTAAGCCATTCATCTGCATCATTATACCACTTTATTACATGCTCTTTTCTTAACCAATTGTCAAGTAGCGGCAAATGTGAATCTTCGACCGGAAATAACTTAACTAACGCCATAAAACAATATTCATAATTTATTTCGTATGAAATTAGTACTTTTATAAAATATTTAGAAGTAATTCTAGATAATTATTTAGAAATGAGAATTATTTAGGATGGAAAGACTTAGAGGAGGTTATAAACTATTATAGCTCCGGTAAGCATTAAAATACAATAAAATATGAATAACAGCAATATAGAATTCCAAGTAATTAATTGGGATGAAATTGAAAAGACTCAGCATGATGGGATTACTGGAGTTGCCTTTTGGCAGACAGTTCAGCATCCGGGATTACGTATGAGAATTGTTGAGTACTCACCTGGCTACTTAGCCGACCACTGGTGCAAAAAGGGACACATCGTCCATTGTTTAGAGGGAGAATTTGTTAGTGAGCTAGAAAATGGAGAGGAGTCTGTTTTGAAGAAAGGAATGACATATGTTGTCTCTGACGACCTTAGCTCGCATCGCTCTCGCACTACTGATGGAGTAAAATTACTTATTATTGATGGAGACTTCTTAAAACTGTCATGACTAATCTAGATCTCTCAATTAAACGAATCGTCTCTTCGGAAAGCTCAGAATACACATACATGGAAAGTCTTTTAAGTGAGACATTTCCTGTTTATGAATACCGAGATTTGAATGAGTTGCGAAAACTTGTTGATTTTGGGAGTAAATTGAATAGCGGCTTTAGTAGCGAATTGGGTAGCAATTTGAGAAGCAATTTGAGTACTGATTTTGGTGGCAAATTGGGTAGCAATTTGAGAAAAACATTAGCTGAAAAGCCTGAAAAAGTATCAGATAGTGCCTGTGAGTTTTCGAGTAATTTAGTTTATTTAGAAGATGTTCCTGTTGGATTTATCAATTTTTGGAGGATAAGTCTTGACTCGGGTAATAAAAACAGAGACAATATCTCGAAAGATCTAAAAAATAATTTAAGCTCAGTAACATATATTGAGCACTTTGCTATTGATCCCTCATATAGAAATGGCCAACTTGGGTCAAGTGTTTTGAATTACTTTCTAACTACTTATTGCCCAAACATAAAATCTAAATCCAGAGAAGAATATCCAGAACTAAAATTGGTGGTTCTTGAAGTTGAAAGGCCTATAAATCCTTCGTCAGACGAATTATCTGCTCGGAGAATTCGTTTTTATGAGAGATTAGGGTTCTCTTTACTCAATTTTGATTATCATCAACCACCCTATCACTCAGGTAACGAATTTATTCCAATGCATTTGATGTCTTTCGGAACTCCCCCCAACAATGCAACTTTTAGCATTATTAAATCACATATATACAAATATGTCTACGGACTAACAATCTGAATTACTGATAATAAGAAAAAATAAAAATCTGACACTTTGTGGGTGTCAGATTTTATTATTTGTAAGTGCTTAATTGGTCTTTGTTATCGTACGATAACGGTGTCTCTGTAAACTTTTCCTTTTGAGTTTTTTGTTGCCTCTTTAATTGAGTTTTTAAAATCGTCAGATTTCAAATAATCAAGGCTTTTGAGATCTACTTTAACATCTACATTCGGCATATCAAAAGAGGTGAATCCCATTGGGCCGACCATTCCTATCATACCCATTCCCATGTGTCCTGATTTTCCTCCGGCATACATAATCTTCACTGTCCCTGGTGTTTCTTTAGAGTACTTAATGATAAATGTGTGGGAATAGTTATTTTGATTGAAGACACAGATTTGCGATTTAACAATTCCGCCCTCTCTTTTTTCTGTATTGCTACTAGCTTTTTCTTTCTCTACTTCCATGATTTTTGTGAACTCAACCCATAAAGGATCAGATGTCTTTATTGAGAAAGTAATCATCTTTGTGTCACTTCCTTTATTAGATGGATTATTAGTGCTGATTACGGTCATGTCGATTGCGCTATTGTTTTCGCACTTTTTCAACCAGTTAAGCAACTTTTCCTGAGCGTTTGCTTGGTTAGACAGCAGCCCAAATATCAGCATGCTACCTATAACTAATAATTTCTTCATACTCTTTTTTGTTTTCTTTTATTTCATTTAATATTTCATTTGCTTCATTATGTATCTGTGCTACAAGCTTTTCATTATTAAGGTAGGCCTCCCTTATTTTCTTGTAGTCGTAGATTTTCTTTCCATTCACTTTAATATAGCTCCCTTTGAACTGTCTCTGTAACTCTATTTTCTCTTTAATCGGAGACGACACGGCGAGCAAAAGAACAGTCACTGCTGCAATTGATGCGAACTTCTTCCAATGTTTCACAAAATAAACCCTTCCCTCTCCTATTCTTGATCTTAATTCTTGCTTATTTTCTTGTTTATTTTCTTGTTTATTTTCAGACTTTATATTACAAAACTCTGGATCGTCCAATACTTCAAATGTCTCACAGAAATATTGTTTATATTGCTTTAACTCATCGGCAACATCTGAAGAATTGAAATACTCAGCCAGAAATTTCTCCTCAGCAACAGTAGTCTCACACTCATGATACTTTTCAATCAGAGTTTTTATATTTTATATATCAATTCTACTATTCATAACTAATTAATTATTAATCTGCTCTATTATTCTGTTATATATTTCTGCTTTATACTTCTTCTTTTATACTGAAAAATATGCCTCTCTCACTCTTTTACGTCCTCTAGAAATATTAACTCTCACATACTCATTCGTGCATCCTAATATTTCGGCTATCTCACTTATCTCCAACTCATCTACATGTCTCATTTTTAAAATCAGCTTCTGCACTTCGGGCAAATCCTCCATTATCTTTGACACCATTTTCAAATTGTCTTTGTTTGTTAGGCTCTCAATCGGTGTTGATGCTTCATCTATGATTTCAACAGTTCCATTGACAAAATATGGTTTTCTTATCGTCTGTCCCTCTTCATCTCTCTTATTTCGAGGCTTCCCTACCCTCAATTTGTCTATACACAAATTTTTTGTCACCTGTAACGAAAACGCATACACACTATTGTATTTTACAAGGTTCTCACGTAGCATCCATAGCTTGATAAAGACCTCTTGCAGAACATCTTCCGCATCATAGGAATTCTTCATCATCTTAGTCGCATATGCCAAAAGCTTAGCTCGGTGGCAGACAACATTCTCGATAAAATACTCTTTATCCAATTTGACGTTTTGTTTTAACTAATCTAAAAATTGCTTCTACTATTAAGACGGACTCATAATTTAAATGTAACAATTTTGTGAATTTTTTTTCAAATATTTTTCTGAAGTACAAAGAGAGACTTTGCGGGCAGAACCTATTACTTAGTAGAAATTCATAAAAAAACCGACTCTTAATTGAATCGGTTTTTTATCTTTACTTACCTGTATACACTTTTTTATAAGTATTTAATAATGCGTCATGCATGCATAATAATCAATTGGCTGCACATTATCAAGTTACTTTAAGACTGCCTTATAGCGTTTTTAAATTGCTAGTATCGAAAGAAGTTGAGGCTTGTAGCATACTTCCGTCTGCAGGTTGTCTGTCGGAGACTACAAAGACGATATCGTTGAAGTCTTTGTCGCCAAATGGTAGAGCGATGTCCTCAAATGCTACTACAAAGTTGTTGCAACCAGCATCTTTATACATTACGTGCGCCAACCAGCCACCATTAATGAATGCTTGTCCAGTTAGTGGGTTGTTGTTTGCATTAGCAATGTTGTAGTTATTGAGGGCAGGATGAGTGAAACGGAAGTTGCCTGTGTTTCTTACCTTTCCTCCACGCCATGCGTCAACTACAAGAGCAAAGCCAATTTTAGTGCCAGCCGGGAAAGGAGTCTTTCCAATCTGAGTTAGATGGCCTCTAACCAAACCGCCACCTGCATTCATCTTAGATATATTCTTATAAATCACTCTATTTAGATTTATCTCGCCATCTGGATTAACAATTTGACTCATAACGTCTGCCTTAACTGGGGCAGAGCCTGTATATGTGTAATAGACAAGGGTATTCAGCAACGAAGCACCTTCATCGAAAAAGGTCACATATAGATTTGTCTGTGTTGCAACATTCACATTCATTGCAGTAATTGGAGCTTCAAAAAGTTGAGACTGAGGGAATTTTGTGAATGCATTTACCCCCTCTGGCAAGAAGCTAGGAAGAGTAGTATTCAAAGAATTACAGAAAAGAACATTTCCAATTGGAACAGGAACTCCATTATCCTCACCAACAACTAAAATCTTAAGTCCACCTAAGCCAGACGCAACAAACATCACATTTCCCTTCATTACTACAAAGTTGATCGACTGTTTAGGGGTGTTCTGTTTATCTGGTTGAAGAGTTCCAATGTCTCTGAAAGCAGAGCCCCCAAGGATGCCAACTGTCACCCCACCAGCACCGTTTGCCATTGTGATGAACGAGTTGTTGCCAACTTCGGCATTGCTTACTCCGTTAGTTACGTAATCCTGAGGATTAGATGCACCAGAAGGAATAGCAGGACGAGGAACTGTCTGGATTGGAGTAGCTGGGAAGTTTCCGTCAGCAGTCAATTTGAAGATTTGAGTACCGCCTTCGTTTAGTGCAACCATCATATGCTTTTCTGTAACACTAAGTTCGCTCTTAGCCTCTCTTTGTTGCTGAGCTTGAAGATTTAGAGTATTTATAACATTTCCTGTTGTCGGATTAATAAATCTCACAGATGCCTGTTGTTCATCAGACATAGTCCCGTTTAGAACATATAGACCTTTAGTATTTAATTCAAGAGATCTTATATCATTTATACTGATTCTGCGAATCTCTTCATATGTGAGCCTGTTTAGAATTACCAAAGCTCCATTTCTGTCGCCGCTTGCAGCAATTATGCTAGATGCTGTTGTTTTAACGTTGGTTCCTGCAAAAGATGGAAGCTTAATCACTTTTTCCACACTTATTGTTGCAGGGTCTGCGATATTTGTACCAGTCTTAATCACTGCTAAAAATGCTGGAGTCGAAGAGGAATATTTATAATCTGAACCTGTATACCAGTCACTTAAATTTCCAGCTCCTACGATATAAATGTATCCGTCTCTGTAATCAACATTATTAATGTCTTCATATTCCAATTTTCTAAGCCAGACCGAAGTTGCGATAGGAGTAGATAGATCACACTCCGCTGCAGCATCT
>JASDTB010000086.1:0-753 GCA_041441455.1 Bacteroidales bacterium | reverse complement strand
CATCTAAATTAGATAGCTCCAAGAGCTCAATAGCTCCTCTGTATGGAGAGAGACGTGTGTTGTAGGTAACAATCGCATAGCGCGGACGAGATGTGCCGTTGTCGATAATCTTAACATGCGTTGCTTGAAGCTGATAGCCATTTAATTCAATATTCTTAACATGCGCGATGAAGCGGAATGTGTAAGCACTATTGATGTTGTAATCTAACCTCGAGTCTAGACCTTTTGTTGCAGCTTGTTCAACGTAGTTGCCAAGGATTAGGTCGGGATCTTGAGTGGATCTGTTAAGCTCTTCCAGACTGCCTGCATTGGAAACACGGTCAGAAGGATACTTTACGAAACCCTTATCGTTAGGTAGGGGTTGGGGATTGTCGGGATTAGATGGTTCGTTCTTAGCGCAAGATACTGCCATCGCTAAAAACAGACCAATACCAAAAAGTTTGATTGTATTTTTCATAAAAAATATTTTGTAGGTAATAACAAGCAATTCTTATATGGGTTCAAACTCCATTTTAAAATTGCTGAATATACATTTCTGAGCGCAAAATATAACAAATTATCGAAACAAACAAAAATATTTTTTATGACTGTTGATAAATAATATTTATAACAAAAAAAATATTTTTTTACCTACCGACCGTCGGTTTTTTATTTATATTTGAGCCAATATTTATATTCGAATAGTTTTGTTTTGAATACTACAATAATCAACTCAATTAAAGAGATTTGCGACAGAATTGACTTAAGGCCAAC
>JASDTB010000085.1:0-10343 GCA_041441455.1 Bacteroidales bacterium | reverse complement strand
CGTCTTTTCACCTCTTCGTCTCTGCTCAGGGAGGCATTAATAGGGTCTGGACTTTTTGTCTGTTCCATAAGTCTTGTTTTTAAAAATTGTCTCTATGTTTATAAATTAGAGTGTTATCGCACTTTTGATATAGACTATTACTCCCACTTGTCCTTCTGGTTCGGCTTCGGGAGTGATGCGGTTGATGCGCACTTCAAAAAGATTTGAGTGCCCCATCTCTAAGAATTTACTGATTTCGCGGTTCTCCCCACGTGGGATGTAGCCTAGCTTGTGCTCTCCAAAATAGATTGCAACTGCATAAGCGTCGAATTTGTTGTCACCTTCAAGTACCAATTTGAGTTCTGTCCCAATTTTTAATTGGTCTAAAACGATACAGCCCTCCCAATAGGTGAAGCCTGCGATAGAGAAAGTCGTGTAGTGTCGTCTGGCCTTTTTCATACTCTTCATAAATTTTAATTATGAAGCAAAATAAGTCTCAGATTTTGACAACTTTTGACAATTTTAAAAAATGATATTTTTATCTATATATAATTTATAGAAATAAATGTCACAAAAGTTATCTATATTTGTGACAAAGTATGAATAAATATTGTCATGCAAAGTATAGAGAAACAAATAGAAAAGTCGATAAAATGTAAGCCGAAGGGTTGTTTAATCTTGCCAGATGATTATTTGGATTTTGGATCTTCTGATGCTATCAGAAAAGCATTAGGACGTATAGAAGATAGGGGAGTTATTATAAGAGTAGCTCATGGAATTTATGTGCGCCCTAAAGTTAGTAAGCTTATCGGCATTATTACACCATCAGCTGAAGAGATTGCAGAAGCAATTGCAAAAAGAGATAGAGCAAGGACGGTTCCAACAGGGAGCTATGCACTAAATGCATTGGGCTTAAGCACACAAGTTCCAATGAACATTGTTTTATTGACTGATGGGTCTCCAAGAGAGATAAAAGTTGGAAAAAGAATAATTAAGTTTAAAAAAACAACTCCCAAAAATTTATTAGCTAAAGGAAAGATAAGTCGTCTAGTAATTCAAGCACTCAAAGAAATTGGGAATGGAAAAGTTACTACTGAAGAGGAGCAGAAAATGATCGAACTTTTAAAAACTGAGAACGAAAAAGAGTTGAAACACGACATTGCATTGTCTCCTGCATGGATAAAAAAAATTATGATAAAAGCATTGAAAAATGGCTAAGATAGATTTTTATAAAATTGATAATGATGAAAAGGCAGCTGTGTTTACAGAAATAGCCACGCAAAAGGGAATGAAACCATTTGCCGTGGAAAAAGATTGGTGGGTATGTAGAACACTAGAGCTAATCTTCAATATGCCAATTGCTCAACACTTAGTGTTCAAGGGAGGAACATCACTCAGTAAAGCTTGGAAATTAATCAATAGATTTTCGGAAGATATTGATTTAGCCATAAATAAGGAGTTTTTTATAATATCAGAAAAGGAGTGGACTAAAAAGGAAATTACTAAGCTGAGAAAATTATCAGGAGTTTATTGTTCTAATACTTTTGTCGAGGATTTAAAAAAAGAATTTGAAATAAAAGGATATAATGGGCTTGTTTTGGATGTAATTGATAATAAAGAAAGTGATCAAGATCCCCGTATAATTGATATTTTTTACCCAAATGTCATAAAGTCAGATACTGAATATTTATTACCTAGGGTTCAAATCGAAATTAGTTGTCGTTCATTAATAGAGCCATTTTCTTTACAATCTTTCGGATCATTAGTAGATGAGTATTATTCAGGAGAAGATTTTGCAGAACCATTGTTCCAAATTCCGACAGTTAATCCAGAACGAACTTTTTTAGAAAAATTGTTTTTGCTTCATGAAGAATTTCATCGACCTGCCGAAAAAATTAGAGTCAATAGATTAAGTCGTCATATTTATGATATCTATCAATTAACTCAATCAGGGATTGCTTCAAAAGCAATGTCTGATAAGGGTTTATATGAGAGTATCGTAGTCCATAGGCATAAGTTTTCTAGAGTAAGTGGCGTTGACTATAACCTCCTTAATCCAATCACTTTGAATCCTATTCCTCCACAAAATTTAATCTCTAAATGGGAAAATGATTATTTAAAAATGAAAGAAGACATGATATTCGATGATCAAAAACCTTCTTTTGAAGACTTGATTAATAATTTAAAGCAATTACGAGTATTAATGAATGAGCTGGAATGGTCATTTGAGCTGGAATTCAAAGTGTAAATTTGTGATTTTTTCATCAACTCAAAATAACATTTATCGATGGGTTCTCCGTTTTTCATTTCGGCTTTACGCATGAGTCCCACTTTGGTGTAGCCTGCCTTTTCCAAAACTCGCATCGATGCTGTGTTGTGGCCATATGGTGTGGCAAACAGGCGTGTGAGTTGAGTGTTAGCAAAGATGTATTCCGACAATTTCCGCACTGCAGCATTCATGATTCCGCGTCCCCAATACTCTTCGGCAAGCCAGTAGCCAACTTCGGCACAGTGACGCTCAGTTCCCGTCTGAGGAAAGTATCCAATCGAACCAACCGCCTCTCCGTCGATCTCAATTGCGAAAACGCTAGGCAGACTGCCTACCGAACCGATGAATCTCTTCGCATCCTCCAACGTGTATGGATGCGGAAACCCGTCTCTCAAATTTCTCCAGATCTCATAATTGTTGGCCCTCGCTGCAAGTGACTCCGCATCCTCCTCGCACCACGGCCTAAGAACAAACTTGTCGGCTACGATTTTCATTGTCAGAATTTTTTACCAATTATTGTTTTCAATTAAAATGTGAATCAAAATTAAGAAAAATTAAGACTTTCGACGTCTGCGAGTAACGATAATAATCACTATATTTGGTAAAAATAACTACTTACTATGAAAAGGATCTTAACCTTATTAGCACTGATCATATTCTCGTTTCCTCTATTTGGTCAAGACAACAATGAGACAGCTGAATTAATGCTCACTTTGATCAAAAGGAGTAATTGCGAGCCGGCTTTTTACACAAAGTTTTACAAAGTAAAGGCTTGGTCGGCAAAATTGAGCAAACCTATACCAAACAACAACGACACTTGGACTGTCTCTAATTTTCAAGCGGCGATGGATGTCTCAACGAAGAAGCCAATTGACTGGGGTGTTAATGGAGACCGATTTGTGGTAGTTAATATCGTCCGCGACCTTAATAATAGGCCTCATCATGTTGTTGATGATTTGACCAAGTCTAATAATTGCTTCACTTTTACTCTCGATCTTTATGAGTTTGATGGCAGATTTGTGAAGACGATATCGAAATGGGGCTATCTGATTGGCTCAGGGTATTTAGGAGTTGTTTATGTTCAGCAAGGGGTTTATCCAATTTTTTTGTCAAATGTTGCTGTTTCAAAGGGTGGCTCTTTGACCTACTTGGTGTATGAGGGTAAGGTTTCGGATTTAGGTAATCTTGTTTATGAAGATGAATTGATTTCTGTTTTAAGAAGCAGAAAGGTTGACAAGCCTGAGATTATTCCGTTGCAATTAGCTTGTTCGTTTCCTCCAAAGCCTACTTTTGACCCAGCTCAGACTGCGATTCTTGAGAAGATGAAGAGCGAGTCTCCATTTTTACAAGCAAAATATTATCAAGATGATCTTTATGATGCAGGAAAGAGAGACTTCCCTAAACCTAATCAGGTATGGAGCTTTTGGAATATGTTTCCTGCAAGTGATATTACTAATAGGTGTCCGATTGACTGGGGTCCCAATGGCGACCGTTATGTTCAGTTTGATGTTGAGTTTGAGGGTAAGCGGAACTATTCTGCTTTGATAGACGACCTCTATGCGACTGGGAAGCGTTTTCTATTTCCGTTGAGACTTTATGAGAAGGATGGTCGTTATGTGAAGACTATTTCGAGTTTTGGAAACTTTTTTGGTTTTGGCGAAGGGTCGTTCGTCTTTATGCAAGACGCTAAAAATGAGATAGCCTCGCTATTCACCAAACTTCCTGTTGAGGTCGACAAGCCATTTTCTTATAAGGTTGACAAAAGGACTGTTACTAAGATTTCGGAACTGCTCAAATTTAAACCGAATTAAGTGCAATTATCTGATTTAGAGTTTTAATCAGATGTTCTTTCAATGTGTCTGGGGAGATGATTTTAATCTCCTCTCCAAGACCTGCGACAAAGCGTCCGACTCCGTCTAATGAGCAGACTTCGGTGTTCAGGATCCATTCGCTATCGCTTAATTTTGTGAGGTACTTGCCTGCCAACGGATACTCTTCGGTTAGCAGACTTGCAGCTCTTAGGCTGAGTTTAAGCGAAATTGAGTGTCTCTCTTCGCCTGTCATTCTGAAAATGTCGATGAATCCAACTTTGTGCTGACTCTCAAATTTCCACTCGTCTGGCAGAATCTCTACGCTTCCTATTCGCGAGACTTTGAAGAGTTTGTTTTTCTTCTCCTCTGGACAGTAACACCAAATTTGCACATAATTGGTTGTGAAGGCGAATGCTTCTACTCTGCGGTCGCGGATGTCGTTTCCATGGGCAGATGAGTAGTTTTTTAGCACAACGCTGCGTCTGTTTTCTATCGCCTCTACTAAGTGCTGTACATTGTGACTGTTCTTGTTTTGCACAATCGTCTCAGCAATTATCTTGTAATCGTAAACAGTGTAAAGCTTTTTCTTGAGATTCTGTTTAAGCACATTGTTTTCGTCGATGCTCTCGATTGCCGATTTTAAAATGTACGCCTCCTCTTCGGTAAAGTGAATTAGTTCACTAATATCTTTGAAATATGGCGAAGATTTGTCTAACTTTATACAGTTGCCGTTCTTCTTCACTACAAAACCTGCCTCTCTAAACGTATCGATGTAGCGGTAAACCGAACGGGGAGAGATCGTAAGTTTTTCTGCAATATCCTCTACAGTGTAGGTGTTGTTTGCGGTGAGAAGTTTCATCAACCGCAGCAATCGTTCGAGTTTCGGTTGGTCCATAAGATAATTGTAATTTGCTCAAAATTAGTGAAAAAACTATATAAAATAAATTTTTAGTTATGGGTGACAGACAAAATTATATCTCGGTGCCAGGAGGCAAGGTCTGGTATTCGATTTCGGGATCTACTACAAATGGCTCTCCGCTTATAATCATTCATGGCGGACCAGGTGCTTCGCATGACTATCTTGCCCCTTTAGAGGAGCTTTCCGACGAGCGACCTGTTGTTTTTTATGATCAGCTGGGTTGTGGAAACTCCGATCGTCCCTCTGACTCGTCTCTTTGCTCCCGACCTCTCTACGCGATATAATTGTGAAGTGCGAAGAGGAGATGAACTATTCGAATGATGAGTACCAAACTGCTATGATGGAGTTTTATCGTCGCCACCTTTGTAGAATGGATGAGTGGCCTGAATGTATGTCTTTAACTTTTGAGAAGATGAATCAGGAGATTTATGGATTTATGTGGGGGCCAAGCGAATTTACAATTAATGGAACATTGAGCGACTTCGATAGAACCGCTCGATTAGGTGAGATTAGTGTCCCTACTTTATTGACTGCTGGCGAGTTTGATGAGGCGGCACCAACTTCTGTCCGACATTTCGCTTCTTTGATCCCAAATTCACGAGTAGAGATTTTTGCCGGAGCGTCTCACTCTCATCACCTTGAGTCGCAAACATCCTACATAAATCTGCTTCGAGAATTTTTGAAGACAAAAATTTAACCGATTAAATAGAGCAGGTTGTCTTCCACTTTATAAATCATTGGAGTGATCGTGATTTTTGGGTATCTGAGTTTTAGTCTCTTAGCTTCGCTCAGAACAAAATCCACCTCATTGCCGATTTCGAACATGGGTGCATAGTGCAAAAAATGCTCTTCCGCTTGCTGTCTGTCCCATCCCGACATCTCTTGCAGACCAGTTATAAATTGCTCTTTTCTCTCGATCAGATTCACCATACCGCAATTGGTGTGGCCAATTAGCGCAATATGACCAACCCTGCCGACTGCAATTGCATAAGAGACTTTGAACTCGCTGTATCTGAGGTTGGCTCCTCCCGATCTGATGATGTAGGCAAAGTTTTCTGGAATCCGCAATTGTTTTCGATTGTCCATGCACATCCCGATTAGAAGTTCTGCTTTGTCGAACTTATCTAGTTGACGCTCCATATTGTGGTATTCCAAAAGAAGTCCGGCTGGCGTTCCGATTAATTCAGACGGAATGTCTGCTTTTGATGAGATCTTAATAAGTCTTTTCATACCGCAAAAATATAAAAAACGGAACAACTTTTACAGCTGCTCCGTTTCCGTCAAAATGTAGATGTATTGTATTTGGTAAGCGTCATTTATTCTTTACAAATGCTTATAAGCACTTATAATTACTTAAAAGGGTATCTTGCTTATAATTACTTAAAAGGGTTCGTTTGAGAAGTATTAATCTATATTGGTTTGATCCACTTTGGCATTCACATTTGGCTCTGATGCAAGTATGTGAAACGCGGATTTTGTATAAGTAATTTTTTCTGTTAGTTCCTGACCATAATAGTTTTTCCAGGTTATGTGAATGTTAATTGTTTGATCAATTGGGACTTGGTTGAGGATACTACTTATGTCGAATGAAACTCGTCCAAATGAATAAAAATCTTGAAAATCGTCGTAAGCATTATGTCGCATAGTCATATAAATGTCTGTAGCATTGCTTCTTTGATCATCAACTACAATATTGATAAAATGCCTGATATTTGGATGACTTCTAAAAATACTAAAATTTACATTCAAGAAATTTGATCCAATCCAAGCGTCATGAACATCAATTTTATCATGGCCGATGCTGTCTTGTCTGGCAGGAGTAGAGATAAATGTCGAGCTAACTGGACGTTTTGTTAGAACATCATAGAGATAGTTAAGACGAACTTTATATCTTGGAGGCTCTGCAGCTATTGTGTTATGAGCAGTCTGGCGGTCGGAGTTAACTTGCCCCAAAATCGTATAATCAGCAATAATTCTCTGCCCATCTTTCACTTGAAACCATGGAACTTGATTGGCAACAATCTCTAAAGTTGTTTTATTATCAAGCTGAATGTAAAAATTTTGCTGGTTTCCCTTTATAACACCATAATTCACATTAAAGTCATTAATGTCGTAACCATCTAAGCAGCTAGTTGCCGTAAATAGCGCAACAAAAGCCGCCAAAACCAAAAAAATCCTTGTCTTTTTCATACCACTTCTATTTTTATGTTTATATGTTTATTCTATTGTATGTTTCTAATGTTAATACCCCTAACACATTTAATACTATTAACGCTATTATAACCATTTTTTGAGTTTAGCATCTCAAGTATTAAAAGAAGACTCTCATTTATTAACTATCTCTGATTATAAGATGCACCAAAATTAAATTTCGTTGCATAATTCATAAAATTTTCGGCGAGTTGCATAAATCGAGGACATCTGAGTATTGTTATAACTACGTACTGAGTTTAGTTTATATATTAGTGCTGCTAAAGTACAGTAATACAATCATATATACCTTTTTCCTGCAGATTGGGGGTATCTGTCAGAATAAAGTATAAGTATCACATAATCAATAATATGGTGTTTTTTATGAAATTTAAATTGTAACCGTTCATTGAGCCCCGTGTTTTTAGGTATAAAAAAAGAGATCTTCGTTAAGATGATCTCTTTTATATTATAATATGTCTTGTTGTTTCCAGTTGTTAGGGAGGAGTTCGTAAAGTTTGAGATGGTTGTGATCCATTATTCTTCCCAGTACGTCTTGGAGATATGCTATTGGGTCTATGTTGTTGAGTTTGCAGGATTCAATGAGTGAGTAGATCTTTGCGGTTCTGTCACCTCCGGCATGTTCTCCGCAAAACAAGTAGTTTTTTCTACCTATTACTGGAGCTCTGTTCATTCTCTCTATAGCGTTGTTGTCTACTCGGTATGATCCATTGCGTAGATAGTTAATCAAGAATGGGTATTCATTGAGTGTATAGTTTATGGTTTTGCCAAAAGCGCTTTTGGGAAGAACACTTTTATCTCTACTGCAAAGTTGTAGCCAGCGGTAAAACATTTTCAGCAATGGGACTGCATAAGTAAGACGATATTGTTTTATCTGCTCTTCTGTCATGCGTTTATCCGGGGGCAGATCGGGATTATAACATACTTTTTCTATAGTGTAAAGTTGTGTGATAAAGTCCAACCCCTCTTTCGCTCTTGGATCGTTAGTTATGCTTTCTATAAATTTCCTTCTGATGTGCGCCAGACATGCAATACGTCTTACCTTCCTGCGATTAATACCTTTTCCTACATCTTTGTAAACAGCATAACCGTCGGACTGGATAACTCCGGTGTATCCTTCAAGGATATCATCCAGCACTTTTTTACTTCTTGAGCCTTGGTCGTATCTGAAGGTAACAAGCTTATCTTTGGGTGAGATCACTCCCCAGATATAACCTTTTTTAGTGCTGCTCTCTCCTTTTATCAGGATAGGAATGGTGGTCTCGTCTATGTTTAGGTAGGGACTTTTAGTTACCTGTCTTTCTAACTCTTCAAACAAAGGTGACAGTATTTGTATTACTCGTGCTATCCACGAGTTAACTGTGGACTTGGACCAGTCTATTCCAATATTCTTAAAGATCTCTAACTGTCTTTGTATTGGAATGTGATATCCATACTTATTGGCTATTATAGCTGCAAGCAAAGAGTTGTCGGCAAGACACCTTTCTATCAAATGAGATGGGAAAGGGGCGTAAAAGATTTTATCCCCATTACCGTAGATAACTCTTTTGTAAATGATTTTCACAACTCTTGCCTGTACATAAGAGAACCTTACCACTTCCTCTTCTCTTACTATCCTCGCCCCGGTAGTATCTTCCAAAGGCTCAAGCATGATTGTTGTCTCTTCCAGTCCTGAATATATCCTTCTAGGAGGCTTAGTCTGCTTGGGTTTCTCGATAACAGGCAGACTTTTTGACTCAACCTCCTGTTGCTTGACTACAGAAGCTGTAGTGGCAGAGGCTATAACTATGGAAGAGGTAGTTGCCTGTGTCTTTAACTTAAGATTAGTCAACTTCTCACTCTTTGAGCCGTAGAGCTGTTTTGTGAGTTTTTTGATCTCATTGCTCAGCTGAGAGACTATACGATTAGTCTCTTTTTGATTATCACTCAAAGTCTTATTGAGCAACTCTATCTGCCTGGTCAAGGCTGCATTCTGCTCGTCTTTGGCAGAGAGTAGCGATGTAAGATGATGTATTAATTCCTTGTCAATCACATAACAAATATACAAAACAACTAGCAGAAAAACAAATAAAAATACAATTATATATCAGATATTCAGATAGTTGCCCGTAGTTTTCTTGCCTATCATATAGCGTGGTCTAATGTTGATTTTTTGGGCCATTATCCCCTCTATAATCATAAATAATATCTGCCAGCTAATGATGTATGAGCGAGTTTGAGGATTGAAAAATGGCACATCAAAGCGTCCTTTCTCAAGACGCTTATAATACAAAACAAATCCTCCTCTTTGCCAATGAAGCAATTTAATCTTAGTCCTGCACCTACTCATAAAAATAAATACCTCTCCAGAAAGAGGATCTCGGCGCATCTGTTCTCTTACCACTCCACAAAGGGAATCTATCCCTTTGTTCATTGATGTATTACCTACGCAAAAGTAATACTGTAATTCTTCTCCTAATCCTAACATGGCTAAAAGAGATCTACCTTAAATAATACTCCCTCTTGATCGAACCTCAAACTGTTTTTTGAGAAGTAGTAGCCATTCTCCTTTGCCCATTCGATGAAGCCCGGGTAATAAACACCCTCTTCCTTGCAAAAATCTCGTAACTTTAAAAAGAATCCCCCTGTTAAATACCTCTTATAGGCTATCTCATAGCGTTGGGCAGCTTTTTTTGATGTCATAATCTTTTTGACACAAAAATAAAGACCAATAAGAAACCATAAAACACGGGGCTCAATGAACGGTTACTTTAAATTTATTTTTAAAATTGCTAAATAGCACACATACAGCAAGTTATACTTTATTCTGCCAGATTGGGGTATTCTGCAGGAAATCGCATAACGCACAGATATTTAGCTATATAGAGGCCAGCGTAAAAATTGCCGTCAGAAGCGAGGCATTGCCGAGCACATAAACCTGCGAAGCACCTTTAAAGCGAAGCATAGCTGAGCACATAAACCTGCGAAGCACCATTAGCAAAAAGAAGCAATTCCCGATTTTAGACAGATAAAGCAGACGTTTCAGTTAAATAAGTTTTACAATTTTATCGCATTTAAAATATGGTGCTTCGCGAATAATGAGCTTCGCCTGGGATAAATAAAAAAGAGGCTGACTAAAAAGAGATTTTTAGTTACCTTCTTTTTATTTTTAAGC
>JASDTB010000084.1:39675-50531 GCA_041441455.1 Bacteroidales bacterium | reverse complement strand
CGCTTAAAAATAAAAAAGAAGGTAACTAAAAAATCTCTTTTTAGTCACCCTCTTTAAGTATAAGACTAATTACTTATTTGCAAATTATTCGCAACCGCAGCCGCATGATGAACATGAACCACTGCTGCAAGAAGATGCTGCCTTTTCGTTGAAAAGACCATTCTTCAACTCGCTTTCAGTAGCCTCTCTTACCGATACAACTGAACCTGTAAAGTGAAGTTCAGAACCAGCAAGTGGGTGATTGAAGTTCATAACAACAACATCGTCTTTAATTTCGTCAATTGTACCTTGAAGTCTGTTTCCATCAGAATCTTGCATAGGAAGAACATTTCCTACAGTTAGAAGACCCTCTTCAATTTGACCATCAATTTTGAAAATATCAACAGGTAATTCAACTATGGCATCGGGATTTTCTTCGCCGTATCCCTCTTTTGCAGACAACTTGAAATCAAAAGAGTCACCAACTACTTTGCCAGAAACATTTTCTTCGAATTTTGGAAGAAGATAACCTGTTCCGAAAATAAACTGCATTGGATTCTCTGCTGTTACTGTTTCAATCACATCTCCGTCAACAACAAGAGTATATGATAGTGCTACAACTTTGTTTGTACTGATTTCCATTATAAAAATATTAAATTAAAAAAAATGAACATGCAAATATAGTGCTAATTTTTCTTTTCAATCTTATATCCTATTGCAGCAACAATAATTGTTATTATTGGAGTCATAAGATTGAAAAAACAATATGGTAGATAAGCTAATGTAGCTACATTAAGTACAGATGATTGGACAATCCCGCAAGTATTCCAAGGAATTAACACTGAAGTAACTGTTGAACCATCTTCCAAGGTTCTGCTTAATAATTCAGGCCTTAATCCTTTTTTGTTATAAGTTTCTGAGAACATCTTTCCAGGAATTAGAATACCCATGTATTGGTCCGATAATGTTAAATTGACAAAAATACAGGCTCCTACAGTAGCCGATACTAAGCTTACAGTAGATCGAATCATTGATACCAATTTTTCGGTAATAACCTGAATCATTCCGCTTGCTTGCATAACTCCTCCAAATACAACAACACAAAGGATTAACCAGACTGTATCTAACATTCCAGCCATGCCACTTGTCGAGGTAAGTGAATCAAGAAGCGCATCTCCTGTATTAAGACTAACTTCTCCTGATAGCATTTTAAGTGATGAATACAATGATCCAGAAAACCATCCTGACTGATTTTGATTGATTTGAGAGCATACCTCAGGCTGAAAGATGCATGCAACGACAGCACCAGCTAATGCTGAAAGAAATAGGGTTACTACAGGAGGCATTTTTTTTACAATCATGTAGATAGTAGCCGCAGGAACAAGTAGAAGCCAAGGAGAGATTAAAAATGTACTATTTAATGCTCCAATATGTAGATCAATGTTAGAAGACGCAGATACTTCGCTAAATATTCCTATAATTCCAAAAATAACAGCGGTTATAATAATCGCAGGAACAGTTGTGTACAGCATGTATTTAACATGTTTGTATAGTTCAACTCCCGCTATGGATGCGGCTAAATTTGTAGTATCGGAAAGTGGAGAGATTTTGTCTCCAAAATATGCTCCTGATATTATTGCTCCAGCAAGTAGGGGGGTAGAATAACCCATTATTTGACCAGCAGTTAACATTGCAACTCCAACGGTTCCAATTGTTGTCCAAGAACTTCCAACCATCAAAGAGACACAACCTGTGAGTATAAAAATAGTTAATAGAAAGACAGAAGGGTGTATCAATTTTAGTCCATAGTAGATCATTGTAGGAACAATTCCACTCATCATCCAAGAACCTGTAAGTGCACCAATCATAAGCAATATAAAGATTGCAGAACCTGTTTTAGATAGATTGTCCATCATTCCCTCTTCAATCTTTTCCCAAGGAACTTTAAGATAGTACATTGCAATCAATGAGCTTACTATTGCGCTGAATAATAATGCTATCTGAGATGGCCCAGCAGTAATTTCATCGCCGAACATTCTCACACCAAATGATATGATGGCAATCAAAATAACAAATGGAGTAAATGAGAGTAGAAGTGATGGTCTTTTCATATTATAGTTTAGTTGCTTAGTTATATTCCGCTAAAGCTTACATCCGAAAAAGCAAGTGATGGTATTAGCCATCTTGAACTCCATCTAGGATCATCGCCAGCCTCAATCAGATTGTTCCATAAATCTACGATATTTCCAGTTACATTCATCTCTTTGATTGGATGTAGGATTTTTCCATTTTCGAACCAAAAACCTTGAACCCCAAAAGAAAAGTCACCAGTTGAGCTATTGCAATTTCCACCATTGAAGCCTGTGACGAAGATTCCTTTATTGGTTTGAGACAATAAATCTAAATATGTTGTGTTTGAGTTTTTGCTTCTCTGTGTAAAACACGTTAAAACAGACGGTCCCTCAATTGTAACAGGCATTGAGAGCTTTTTCGACATATAACTATTTATAAAATATGTGTCGATTGATCCTTCGGTAACGATTCCCATCGGTTTTGTAGCAATTCCTTCGCTGTCAAAATATCGAGCTCCAGATGCCTTAGGATTATGGGCGTCATCATAAAAATTGACATTCGTTCCAAAGAGTCTTTTCCCAAGAGTATCTGTCAAAAATGAGTTCTTTTGTTGAATAGAGGCTCCGTTCAGTGCAGAAATAATAGGTGCAACAAGACGGCTTGATACGCTGTTTTCAACAACCATATGATACTTGCCGCTCTTCATTTTTTTAGGATTCAATCTGTCTAATGCCCTTTGAAGAGCTTTTTCACCACAACCACTCTTCATTAGGTCATCATAAAACATAGAACTCTCGTACCACCATGCTTCGGGTCTAGCATCACCTCTACCTTTTACAGAACATTCTGCGCTGACAGTAAATGTGGTTTGTTCTGTGGTTCCTTCAAATCCTTGAGAATCTAACATGTAGAAAAAGTCGTATGAGTCTCCAAATTCTGTGTTCACAGAAATAATGCGAGAATCTTTACCAAAAATTTCATCAGAGACCTTGAACGCAAGCTCTTTTTTATCTATAGGCTGTAGTAGTTCATACTTTGAATCATATTGATTTAAAGACTCTAAAGACTCTTTATAGTACAGTGAAGAGTCTGGAAGTGACCTTAATACATCTGGCGCTAATAGTTTTGTAGCTTCGCAACCTTTCTTTATAAAATCGTCCAATTCGGTTTTTTCTATTCTGTTAGTTGAGAATGTTCCATATCGATTGTCGATAAATAGCTGAATGAAAAGAGAAGAGCCTGCAGCTTGCTGTAGTCTGTCAAGTTTGTGATTTCTTACTGAGTATGAACTTTGTGTATTGATATTCAGGCTTATTCTCGCTGCTGTACAGCCGTTTTTAATTGCACATGTAAGTGCATAAGAAGCAGCATCTTTCAATGTGTTTTGGTTATGTTCTCTCATCTTAAATTCCTCCCACAGTTAACTTATCTACTAAAACAGATGGCATTCCACAAGAGACAGGACAGTATTGCTCCTTTCCGCATGTCCAAGTTCCATTATCTATTCTATTATTATCTGCAACAGCCGAAATGGATGCAAGAGCTTCAGGACCATTTCCAATAATATTGATATCTTTGATAGGTTGTGTCAATTTGCCATTTTCGATCAAGTATCCAGACTTTACATAGAATGTGAAATCTCCTGCCCCAATTTGTACTTGACCATTAGAAAAGTTGTCGACGTACACCCCTTTTTTTACTGACTTAATCAGCTCTTCCTCTTTAGAATCTCCACTCTCCATATAGGTTGCCCTCATCCTGGGAAGTGGCATATATCTGAATGACTCTCGTCTGCCATTCCCGGTCGGAGCTGTTTTATAGTAGGAGGCACTAATCCGATCGTGTAAATAGGAGGTCAGAATTCCATCTTTTACCATATATGTTTTTTGTCCTAGGACTCCTTCGTCGTCAAAATTCACACTCCCTCGATTTCCTTCAATAGTTCCGTCGTCAATAACTGAGATCTTTTTAGAACAGATTCTCTTTCCCAATTTGTCTGCAAAAATGGAGGTATTAAGTCTATTAAAATCCGCTTCAAATGCATGTCCAATTGCTTCATGCAGCAGAATTCCAGAACCTCCGGCTCCCATCACAACAGGCACCTCACCACCTTCGGGACGGATAGCACCAAATAAAAATGATGCTCTCTCAACTGCCTCTTTTGCGATCTCATCAATTAAATCGTCTGACAACATTTCGAATCCCATTCTAAAACTTCGCGACGATGATGAGTTTTCAGTTTTGCCATTTTCTTCCATTATGCACGTTGCTATAACTGACGACATTGGTCGGCTGTCGGCAGCAAGCACCCCTAATGAGTTGAAAAATAGAACGTCTGAAGCTGAATCTGAGATTCTTCCCATTACCTTTACTACTCGATTGTCGAGAGCGAAGATTTTATCATTCATCTTTTGTAAATAAGGTATTTTATCTGAGACAGAATAGTCTTTCCACTCTTTTTTAGCCTTATAAACATTGTTAAACTTAAGTTCGGTTACGTTGACAGTATCTATTTTGGTAGTTTTTCCTGCTTCGGCAATCTTCGCAGCTACTTTTGCAGCTCTGATCATTTCAGGCATTGTTGTGATTTCGGTATAGGCGTACCCTGTTTGATCACCAGATAGGACTCTGATTCCCATTCCATAATCGATATGCGATCCAGCTGCATTTACTTCTCCATCGCGTAGAGACAATTCATTTGCAGTGCTATATTCGAAATAGAGATCAGCATAATCTCCTCCATCTTCAAGAGCAATTGAAATTAACTTCTGAAGATCTTGAATCGTTACTCCAAAAAAATTAAGAAGTTGGTTGGTTTCGGTCATAAAAATAATTTAATAGCACCTTACTGATTATAGGTCAATAAGGTGCTGATTATAGTTGATTTGCAAGAGCGGCAAACGAGGCTCGAACTCGCGACCCTCAGCTTGGGAAGCTGATGCTCTACCGACTGAGCTACTGCCGCATACAGTACAGACAAAATTAATTACTTTTTCTTACAAACAAAAGCGCATCTGCCTTGTCTCCAGAATTTTCTAATTTTATTCTATATTTTACTTTTTTATCTCTTCTGATGTTGATCTCATCACATTTTTGCCAAATGTTTTCTCCATTCTTTGAGATCTCCTTACATTCACCTGCGATCCATTTATATACCTCATAATTACCTTGCTTTAAAACAGGAGTTTGGTAGGTGATTTTTGCATTGTCTTTTGAACTTTGGATGTAGTTGTCTCCGATAAACATGATTTTGCTATCATTATTAAGACTCAGCTTTTGTTTGCTAACGATTGGATTATCGACAACGACTCTCTCATGCGCATTTAACAATAGATAATCACTAATTGCATATAACGAATGTTTTGCAAGCTCATAAAGGTTTTCGATCGAAACCCACTCTCCAGTTGGATTTTCGTTGTAGTAAGTATATGGTGTTTCAAAAGTTAGAGCCATTGACTTTTCTCCAACCTTATTCCATATCCAACCTTCGGCATATCTTGGAGCAATAGCTGAAAATGATTGATGTTCAGATTTGTAATAAGGATTCCCATTTATAGTTAAATTTGAAAATAGCACCTGTTTTCTGAAAAAGTCGGGTGTTGTGGATTTTGCATCGTGAATCCAATATGTAACTGAATTTGCAATCTGAGAGTGCATGTTTAAGAAAACGTCGATATTGTTCTTAGATAAAACATTTTCAAGGGTCTTTTTAAGAACTTTTACTTCTGGCATTGTCAGAGAATCTGGACGATCCCAATTAATCTCAATATTGACTCCATTTGCGATTGATCGAGAGTATCCACCATACACTCCATCGGGATTGATAAATGGGACAATGTAAAAGATGCAATTTTCTCTAAGAGCTTTTGAATAATCGCTATTATTGAGTAATTGTTCAATCATCCCTTCTAAGTGCCAACTTGCAGGTGATTCACTAGGGTGGGAGCGACCGTGAATCCATATAACCTTTTTGGGCTCCTTATTACTGTTATTAGAAGTAATTGTGAGCATAAAGATATCTCTGCCCTGAGAACTCTTTCCTATAACCTCTTTTTTTACATCAGGGTGTTGAGACCACTGCGATACCTTTTCAACTATTCTGGAATATAGGTAAGGAATAAAATGGCTGAAATAGACTGTATCTTTTGTGAAGACCTTATTGATAGTTCCCTTTATCACGTTTTCAGACTTTTCTAGCCTTTGAAATACTTTATTGTCGTAAGAATAAAAAGGTCTGATTACTTCGGAATTAGGAACTTTAATGAACATTTGCTTTCCTTTTACACCTGTAAGTTTAAAGTAATACCATCTAGCACTTGGTGAAAGAGAGGTGTCAATAGGATTTCTAGGGTCGGGACGAGATAGAATTTGAGCACTCAAAATAATGATTGAATCTTTATCAGAGAGTTTGAGAATGGCAGTGTCTTTAATTTTAAAATCTTGAATATTGCCACCTTCAAATTGAGCAGACACTTTAATCTGAGCAAATAAAAAGCCGCTACCCAAGAATGATAGTAGCAGCATTGTAAAGTATTTTTTTACCATTTTTTTCGTTTTACAGTTCCGAAGCTTTAATTTTTACGATTTTTCCTTTGTCGGAAAATGCTAATTCAGAATTGTTCTTTTTCTTTTCTTGAATAAGGCGCTGGAAGGCAATGTTCAAACCATGGAGAATATTCTCACGTAGTTGTCTGGTCTCTAGTTCGCTCATAATTCAGTAGTTTGTTGTAAATTGTAGTATTAAAAATTGTTGTTTCTATATTTTTTCCACCTTCGGCAATCATCTCCTTTTCGATTGACGAGTTGTTTATTATAATCCAGTATTCACATAAAGGAATGTACAACGAAAATAAGTTTTTTATTCCAATATCGTATCTCCTTCGTATAGTTTTTTCTTCAATATTGTGTCCTCCCGATGCTACACGCATCTTAACTCTCTCTACAGCAAGGTTTGGAAGACTTAGCCAAAAGAACATTAATGTTACTTTGTAACCTTTAGACTGGGCAAATTTGATTACTTTAGCATGCGTTCTTGTTGCTAACGTTGTCTCAATAGCAAAATCCGTGCCGTTGGAAATATGCGAATATATTCTGTCTATCATTATTTTACCGGCATGAATTGCTGCACTTTCGGGTTTAAATGGCGATAATCCTCTTGCAATTTCGTCTGCATTCACAAACTCTTTACAAGAGAGCATCTCTGGTAACATCGTGAATGAAGCTGTTGTCTTTCCAGCTCCGTTGCATCCCGATATGATGAAAAGATTGGGCATTAATCTAAATTATATCTACGCTAATTTAAGACTTTTTTTTCGTTCTTTAGAGCTGCTACTGCAAACAGTGCAAAATCTCCTTTACAAGGGTCGTTTGGAAACGCCTCTTTCAAAAACTCTGTAATCTCTAAAGCAGTCTTATAGTCCGCGCTTTTTCTTTTAGTAATTCCCAACTCCAAAGCTGTTCTATGAACATGTACATCTAATGGTATGATCAGTTCGGAAGGCAAAGTATTTGTCCATAAACCAAGATCTACTATTCCATCATTTCTAACCATCCACCTACGAAACATATGTATTTTTTTATTTGCGGCAGATGGATTCTCATCTCTTCCAAAAATTTTAATTCTCATCTGTGAAGGTGTTAACTCTTCTAGAGAGAGCTGTGTTTCATAAAATTCTCTAAGATTATTGCAGATTATTGCAAATTCACTCCATTTTATAGTCCTGTGCAGACTTTTGTCGTCGCTTTTATAAATGCCGCTTTTGATATAGTCATATGGTTTCCAATTCATCTCATCGAACATTCTGGTGCAATCTCTCACGATCATATCTCTCCTTCCCCAAGCTAAATGCGCAGAAAGAATGCCTGATATCTCAATATCTTTAAGCGTAGCTTCTCCTTTTTGCATCAATTCATTGAAGTGTTTTGGAAACTTGATTGGGTCATTATTAAAATATGATGCATTATTGAATTCTGTTGCTAGTTTTTGAATTGTAGCAATTACCTTGACTCGATTCATTTTATTTAAATTGCCTTAACGTTTGAAAATCAGTTATACGTCTTAAATTTGTACTGAACTATTCTACAAACTTAAGATTTATATGAAAAATAACTAATTTTTTGGCTAAATATAAATTTTATGATGGATATAACTGGTATACACTCTGTAATTAAGTAAAATAAATTATATTTGTTGTATGTAATTTACTAATGTGGATATGTCTACAATTAAAAAATATTAAATGAAAAAATTTATAATCTTATGTGTGTTGTTTTTTGCAACCTTTACTTCTTGTACCAAAGAGAAATTTATTGATGTTGTTGACGGCAGTTATTTCGGAACTCTAAAGCTTAATGGAGTTGATAAAACAGGAGAATTTAAAGTTACAGTTTTAACTTATAGTGCTACTTCTGCTGTCGTTGAAATATATAATGTCAATGTAATTGAAGGTCTTAGTAATCTAGTAATTCCAGCTGTAAATGTAATCGATGTTATTGATGGATATCGTCTAACATACAATGGAGAAGTCGTTCCTGGAACAAGCTCTTCGATGACAGGATTTTCGGATGGAACTACTGTACAGATTAATTTTGCAATGACAGGAACAGATATTAAGTTCACTGGAACAAAGAAGGCTGTTAACTAAAAAATACAAATTGTGCCCTTTTTGGGCATAATTTTTGCATATATCAACTAAGAGTTTAGTTAAGAAACTATCAATATAGTTATAATGAAAAAAGATAAAGTAAATATTAAAGGAGAGCTCACTAAGGCTGAATTACAGCTAATGCAGTATCTGTGGAGACGTGAAAAAGCGTTTGTTAATGATCTGGTAACTGACTATCCTGATCCAAAACCTGCGTATAATACAGTCTCTACAATCGTTAGAATTTTAGAAAAAAAGGGATTTGTATCTCATAAGAGTTATGGTAAAACTCATGAATATTATCCTATAGTTGTACAGGAGGAGTATTTAAATGGATATATGAATAATGTATTAAATACTTTTTTTTCAAACTCGGTTTCTAATATGGTGTCGTTCTTTACTAAAAAAGAGAGTGTATCGAAGGACGAACTTGAAGAGCTGAAAAGAATCTTGAATGATTTAGATAAAAACTAGAAAATTATGGAAACAATAGTCTATTTTTTTAAAGTATTGGTAGTTTCTGGAATCTTTTATACAGTCTTTAAACTATTAATTACAAAATATTCGTCATACTCATTTCAAAGACTATTTATACTCTTTGCTATTATCTTCTCCTTTGCTGTGCCATTATTGAGCCTAGACCTTGTAGAGTTGAGTATCTCATATATTCAATTACCTGAAGTTGTTATTGGAGCGAATAGTTCAAATTTAACAATTCCTCAAAATGAATCTTATATTACTCTTCTATTAAGCTATCTTTCAGGCGAAAAAGCAAAGTATTTATATGCTTTGTCTGTTTTCGTTCTTGCGATCATAGTCTTAGCTCAATTTGGCGTATTGGCATATATCATTTATAGATCTACACCTCTTTCCAAAGAGGAGGATAATATTAGATTGACAGATGTAAATATTAGCCCTTTTTCTTTCCTAGGTTTCATAGTAATAAGAAAGGGTTACTCTCAAATTGAGCAAGAGACTATCTTAAAACATGAGAGAGAGCATATAGACCTTCTTCACTCTTTAGATTTACTAATAACCAAACTCCTTCAGTTGTTTCTTTGGTTCAATCCTTTTTTCTATTTGTTGCGTAGAGAGCTTTTAAGCGTACATGAATTTGAGGTTGACCAAAGAGTTATGAATGATGGTGTTAACCCTATATTCTACAAGAAACTATTAATTAAAGAACAACTAGGTTTTCTTCCTATTGGCGCAAATCATTTCAGTAAATTATTAACAATCAAACGTTTAAAAAACATGGAAAAGACAACACAAAAAGAGAATAGATTCCTCTCTTCAGTAGTAATGTTAACTACTGTTTTAATTACATTTATATTCTGCTCAGGAAATATTATTCTGGCTAAATCAAGTGAGCAAGACAAAACTAAAGAGAGCTCAAAAAGTGTAGTTGATAAAAAAGCTAAAAGTGAAATTAATTCGAAAGAGGAAAAGGAGTATAGTTTTGATCAGGTTGAAAAGAAGCCATCCTTTATGGGAGGTGATGAGTATAAGTTTACAACTTGGATCGTCCAAAATATGAAATATCCTCAAGCTGCTTTAAAGGCTAACAAACAAGGGCGAGTGATTGTTTCATTCACAGTAAATGAGCAAGGAAACGTAGTTGATGCTAAAGTTTTAAGAGGAGTCTCGCCAGAATTGGATAAAGAGGCACTAAGAGTTGTAAACTCTTCTCCAAAATGGGAGCCAGGAGAGGCTAAGGGTAAAAAGGTTAAAGTTAGATTTACTTTTCCTGTCGTGTATAAACTTAAATAGTTAGATATACTTTACCATATCATAATTTAATCCATCAAATTCAAATTCGCCAATTTTGTAGAAACCATTTTTTAAATAAAATCTTACAGCAGGAGTGTTTTGGGATTTAACACCGCCCCACAAAAAAACTCTTTCTACTCCCATGTCTCTTAACTCCCCCAAAATATGCTGTAAAATGTATCCTGACAATCCATTCCCTCTGAGATTGTCGGAGACCGACGGAGCGTAAAAAGCGATCTGCCGGTCTTCTGTATAAAAGTTATAAGAGCAAATTCTCTCTTTCTCATGTTCAATCCATCCATGTCTGATCACTGAATATCCCAATATCTTGTTATTAGGATCTACTAGTACATACCCTCGATTCATAGGATTATTATAGAAGTTGCAAAT
>JASDTB010000084.1:0-39575 GCA_041441455.1 Bacteroidales bacterium | reverse complement strand
TTTTAATATCTTTGAAAATATATGCAAGATATAGATATGAAGGATAAGTTTCAAAAAATAGCAATACCATCGTCAAGAATTGCAACTTTCGACATGTTCGATATAGCAATGACTAAACATCATGTTGCTGCATTTCTAGAGATAGATGTTACAAAGCTAAGATCTGAAATTAAGGAGAGAAGAAGAAATAGAGAACACATTTCATTAGTAGCTTGCATTCTAAAGACCATCTCTAGTGTTGTGTTATACTATCCTCAAATTGCAGGTTACAAGACTTCTAAAAAGAGAATTGCTGTATTTGAAAAGCCTAAGTTCACTTTTCTCGTAGAGAAGAGATTAGCGGGGGAGAGGGTGCCTTTTCCTTTAGTAATTGAGGATGTCTTGAATAAGGATGTGTTAACTATAAGTAAAGAGATTGCTAATGCTAAGGACACTGATATAGCGGAAGGTGAAAATGTTATAGGTAAAAAGGCTAAGTTACAAGATAAGCTGTATCCAAAGCTTCCAAGATTTATAAGACTAATAATTTGGAAAGTAATGCTCTCAAATTTTCGTTTTAGTTATAAAACGATGGGGAATATATCTGTATCTTCAGTTGGTATGTATGGAAGCACAAATGGGTGGTTTCTGCACAAATCTATTCATCCATTCTCAGTAGGGTTGGGTTCTGTTGTGAGAAAACCGGTTGTGATTAAAGATAAGATTGAGATAAGAGAGATTATGAATGTAACATTTTTAATTGATCACGACTTGATCGACGGTGCACCTGCGTTCAGATTAATGTCTATGTTTGTTGACGAAATTAAAAAAGGCTCAGCACTAATTAACGTGTAAATTGTGGAAAATTGTCTGGTAATTAATTGAGATAAAGAGAGATAAAATAAAAAAAGATTGCTTGCTGGCAATCTTTTTTTATAAGTGTGTAATAAAAGAAACTATTTCTTAACGTTTTTGTATCTGTTAAGGAATTTGTCAACGCGGCCGGCAGTGTCAACAAGTTTCATCTTACCTGTATAGAATGGGTGAGATGTGTTAGAAATTTCGACCTTAATCACAGGATACTCAACACCTTCGTGGATGATTGTCTCCTTAGTGTTTGCGCATGAACGAGTGATAAACACGTGCTCATTCGACATATCCTTGAAAGCTACAAGACGGTAGGTTTCGGGATGTATTCCTTTTTTCATTTTCTTAGAATTTTAAAATATTACAAGGCTGCAAAAGTATGAAAAGAAATAATCACATCAAAATAAATGTATGATTATTCTCTGTTTCCAGCGAATTTTGCAAGCAATTTAAGAATTTCAAGATATAACCAGATTAGAGTTACCATAAGAGCAAAAGCACCATACCACTCCATATATTTTGGAGCACCAGCACGAGAAGCCTCTTCGATAAAATGGAAGTCCATTAAAAGGCTGAAGGCTGCAACACCTACAATAACCAAACTGATTCCAATGCTTAGAGGACCGCTGTCGTGCAACATTGTAAGATTGACTCCAAAAAAGCCTAAAATAATAGTTACAAAGTAGTAAAGCGCAATTGTACCTATTGCAATTGTCATAATTCTAGCAAACTTACCATCAACCTTAATTATATTTGCTCTGTATATCAGTAGCATAACTAATGCAGTTAGAATAGTAAGCAGGGTAGCATTCATAACAATGCCAGGGGCAGTTTCGCTAAAGGCTTGACTAAATAAGGCAGAGATACCTCCAAGAAATAACCCTTCTAATACTGCATAGACAGGAGCTAAATATTGAGCTAGATTTGGTTTAAAGCTAATTATGAGAGCCATAATCAATCCCCCAATCGCTCCACCTATCATCCAACCTTGAACTGATGCAGGATTCAATGCCTCATAAGCAACTTTCCATGTGTAAGCTGCTCCAGCAAGAACCATAAACATAAGAATAAGAGATTTCATTGCAGTACCTTTGACTGTCATAACACCAGCATCGCCTGTAACAGCCGACTGCCTAAAGATTTTTTCACTTAAAACCGGATTTGCCATATTGTTTTTAAAAAATTTATTTACATCTAAATAATTGTTCTTCGTAAAGCATAAACTTTCTAGCTTTTCTGATCCATTTTTGTTCTTCGACTTTTATATGCTCTTTTATTTCAGACCAATCACTAACACCATTAACATAATCTAGTAGGAGTGAATCACCAAGCATCAATTCAATTGCTGTTTTGTCGTTGCCAGCTTCGTATTTGCCGTCTAAGAACTTAAATTGCGAACAGTTATCCTTTACAAAGCGTATCATGCGCAAATTGTGTGCCAATGCATGGTATTGTTCACCAGGAACAGGATGAAGATGAAATCCAAAGCAAACTTCGCCTTTATATTTATGGAATGTTGGGATGAATTTCATCCACCTAATGTAGACAGAGGGATCGAAAATTGGATGATTTTCATCATTCCATCCAGAGTAATTATTCTCTTTGTTATATGTCGCCAGAGTCTCTAAAAATGGTGCTCCAAATAGTTCAAAAGGTCTGGTAGTTCCTCTTCCTTCACTCACATTTGTTCCTTCCCAAAGACATTGACCTGTATAAAAATGAGCAGTAAAGAGACCTGGAAAATTTGGAGATGGTGGAATGCTCCAAGGGAGCAGGCTCTTTGAAACCTTTTCTGCCTGGTAAGAGATTATGTGAAATGGGAACTTTGCATTTATCTCATTATAAATAAGATTTGCAATTTCGCCAATTGTTAGTCCATGACGATTCAGGATCCCTTCGATACCAATAAAGGATTCATACTCTTTCTTAAGCATTGTTCCTTCAACTTGTCTTCCTGCAGGATTGACTCTATCTATCAGAAATACTGGCAGATTAATGTTTTCGGACTTCAATATTTCGAATAGATACTTAATAGTCGAAGTATAGGTATAATATCTAGCCCCTACATCTTGCAGTTCGATAACTAATGCATCTAAATCTTTAAGTTTATTTACATTTGCTTTTAGGGATGATTCTGCTGATCCATAAAGAGATACTATCTCGCATGCCCCAAAAATACTTTTATATCCCGAGGTGTCATCTAGTTTTACTTGGTCTTGAAGCTCTCCAAAAAGACCATGCTCTGGAGTGAAGATTCTCTTTAGAGTTCCCTTTTTAGCAAGAGTTTCAAATAGGTATTCACCGGTTTCTGGATGCCATGCAGCTTGATTGCAAAGCACTCCAAGTCTGCCGCTTCTAAGAACAGTATCTGGCTGCTCTCTCAAAGGCGTTGTTCTAAATGAAAACATAATAAATACTATAAAATCAATTTAATATCGCTGATTATCATCTCTGCTAATGCACCTGCTGCCTCTTCGGCTAAGGCCTCTGCATAGATTCTAATTATTGGTTCTGTATTAGACTTTCTTAGGTGAACCCATTTTTTCTCAGAATCAAAATCTATTTTTACTCCATCAATATCAGTTACTCTATGAGATGAATATTTCTCCTTTATGTGAAGTAAAATTTTATCTACATCTATTCCAGCAGAGAGCTCAATCTTATTTTTTGAGATATGATATTTAGGGTAAAGTTTCTTAAGTTCAGTTACTGAGCAGTTTTTGTTCGCTAAGTGGCTAAGAAATAGTGCTGTTCCGATTAATGCGTCTCTTCCATAATGAAGGTCAGGAACGATAACTCCACCATTGCCTTCGCCTCCGATTACTGCATTAACCCTTTTCATTTCGGCAACTACATTAACCTCTCCAACTGCTGCTGCATGGTGAGAACAACCATGAGCCTCTGTTACATCTTTTAAAGCTCTAGAAGATGAGAGGTTAGAGACTGTCGCCCCCTTTTTCTTGCTTAAAACATAGTCAGCAACACTTACGAGTGTGTACTCTTCTCCAAATGGATTCCCATCTTCGCATATTAGCGCAAGTCTATCTACATCGGGGTCAACAGATATTCCAAAATCTGCTCCGCTCTCCACTACTTTTGAACAAAGCTCTGTAAGATGTTCTGGAAGTGGTTCTGGATTGTGGGCAAATCTACCAGTTGGTTCACAATTAACACAGATGCAGTTAACTCCAAGAGCTGAGAGTAATTTGGGCATAACGACTCCTCCAACTGAGTTTACAGCATCTACAACAACTGTGTAGCCTTTTGCATAGATCTTTTCAGTATCTACTAATGGATGGGATAGTACTGCCTCTATATGCTTGTCAGTAAAGTCTTTATTTGTAATTACTCCCAAATTGTCAACTTCACTAAAGTCAAATGTCTCTTTTTCTGCACACTCTAATATGTCTGCTCCTTCGAGTGCATTTAGAAATTCTCCCTTTTCGTTCAGTAGTTTAAGGGCATTCCATTGCTTTGGATTATGAGATGCAGTAAGGATTATCCCTCCATCTGCATTTTCGAATACTACTGCCATTTCGACAGTTGGAGTTGTTGCTAAGCCAGCATTTACTACGTCTATACCGCACGCAATTAATGTTCCGCATACCAAAGAATCCACCATCTCACCCGACATTCTTGCATCTCTACCGACTACAACTTTATATCGCTCTTTTTTTCCTATCCTCTCTTTGAGCATTTTGGCATATGCCGCGCTAAACTTTACAATATCAATCGGGGTTAATGAATCACCACACTCACCTCCAATTGTACCCCTGATACCAGAAATAGATTTGATTAAGCTCATAATTATTTGAAATTAAATTATTTAAGGCAAAAAATAAAGCTGTGTAATCTAAAATTACACAGCCCTAATTTAGCTCATTTTATCTTTATGGCAAAACTGAACTTTATGCAGGAAGAGCAAGGAAAGTAGCTGCAAAAGCTAGAATTGCATATAATTCAGGAAATACTGCAAGAATAAGGGTCTTTCCAAATACATCATTTCCATTACCCATTTCGTTGATTCCATTTGCAACAAGAGATGCTTGTTTGATTGCCGAATAGAGACCAACAATACCAAGTGCAAAACCTACAGCGAAGATAGCTAGCCCTTGTCCGAGTGTAAGAGCAGAGATCTCTTTAAGTTTGCTTAACATAAGAAAGAATCCTGCAAATCCATACAAACCTTGTGTTGATGGTAGTGCACACAATATCATGGATGAACCGAAAACATCCGGATTTTTCTTTAACGCAGCAATTGTTGCGTTGCCACCCATAGTAACTCCAATTGAACTTCCGATGCAAGAGATTGCAAGCATCAAAGCCATGCCGATATAGGCCAAAAAAAGTGGTAGAGATTGTTCCATAATTAAATAATTTTGAAATATTTATAATTTTATTTTTTTAAAGGATTAAATGCCTTACCACCTCCGGTAAAGCCTGAGTTTTTATAAAACTCAACAAATGTTAAACGCATAGGGTGTACAAACGCTCCTAACATAGATAGCAGTAAAACAGCTGTATGCCCAATTAAAAGCATAATAAGCGTAAATAACCAGCCAACATATGGGATAGAACTCATGTTTATTGCTACAGAGTTAACAACTAATCCAAGAATACCTCCTGCAGTTCCTAGACCAAAAAGACGAATATAAGAAAGCATATCTCCAAATACTCCAGTTATATCGTATAAAGAGAAGGCACCTTTAAAGATTCTACCAATTACATTCCCTTCGGTACTAGAAAACAAAACAATTAGGGCTAATCCTCCCCAACCGGTCAGATAACTCATCCAAGCAGGCATCCCTAATTCTGGTATCATTGTTTCTGCGTAAGCAAAAGAACACCAAATGATTAGTAATGTCCAGCCAATGTTTGCCATTCCATATATCCACCCCTTTCTAATCATTGAGTCTATTGCATTCAACATTCTTGCAAAGAGAATTTGAACCAATCCAAATATGATTGCAAACCAAAACATCTTCAAATCAGAAAAGAAGAATCCGTTGACTGCATCAGGGAGAGTAAAAAGTTCGTTTAGTTTTGCTCCAAAGAAGACTCCTGTTAACGATGCCATCAAGACAGCTCCAAATCCTAAAAATTGGAGAAGGTTGAGATATGGTTTGAACTCTTTAAATTTAAGTTTTGCCAAACCAGCTCCAATAAGCATTACTAATCCATATCCCATGTCGCCTAGACAAAGTCCGAAGAACAGCATATAGAAAGGGGCGAAGTATGGAGTTAAGTCTAACTCTCCATATTTTGGTAGCATATAAAGCTCTCCAATAGGTTCAAAAAGCTTAGTAAACCAGTTATTCTTTAGTTTTACTGGTGGATTATCTTCCTCTTTAGCCTCTTCGGTTGTAAAATAGACAGATGTGCTCTCTAATTGATTACAGATTTGTTGATCTTGCTCTTTAGGAGCATAACCTGTAAGTAAAGCAAGCGTATCGTCAGCCTCTTTAACCGAAGACTTTCCAGCTAAGTATAAATCGGATAATGCAATAGTCTCATTCAATTGTGATTGAAGGATATCTGTCTTACTTGCTAAATATTGCAAAAGTGATTCAAGAGTTGTTTTATAACTCTCTAAATCCGCTATTTTTTGACGATATTCACTTATGCTAAATTGAGGATTACGAACTTCTTGTAATGGGAAATCTGTCTCTTCATCTTTTTTAGTGATTAAAGCAAAGTACACTCGATCATTATCACGATTTAGCTCATGAATAGCATATTTTTGTGTCCATTCATCTTCAAAACGTTTTACAGAGCAGACATAAAAATGCACTGTCAGAGAGAGAGCTTCAATTTTTGACAGATCTTGAGAGTGTAATTCTCCCCAAGGTAGAGCGCTTTCTAGATCTCTATTAAGAGAGTCTAGCTCTTGTTTGTTAGCGTCTAAGAGAGTTAAAGAAGATTCAACTGTTGTTAAAAGCTCAGCTTCAGAAATAGGGTGAGATGGTGCAGCGTCGATAGATGGGGTAAAGTTTGCAACTCTTTTTAGTGCAGACTTATACCTTTTAATTTGATCGAACATCTCCCCAGATTTCTGGTCTATAGGTTTATTATTCCTTACAATGTCCACCATTCCAAGCGATTGAAGTGTCTCTAAGAAACTATTAAGCTCTTGGTGATAAACAATGAATGAATATTTTGTCATTTTAGTAATCATGCCATCTCCTCCTCCATTTGGTGTCTAGTTTTTACGATTTTTTGGCCAGCCTTAGAAAGATTTTCTTCGTCCTCCATAAATCGTTTGATTTTGAGAATAGCCTCTTGATAACCTGGTATTTGTACCTTTTCGTACAGATTAACCTTCTGAGTAGTTTTCTTTCTTGAATAGTCTAAAAGTCTCATCTTCTCGAGATAAATCTCAGACTCTATTCCAAGCTGGGCAATATTCTGAAGGATCATAATTCCATCACTATACCAAGTTGGCTTTCTGAAAAGATCGACAGGCTTCACATCATAAATAACCTCTTTTAACGCAGGAGTTTTTACTCCGGCGATTTTTACGATCTCTAAATCAACGTCTTTTACAGAAATCAGACCTCCCTCAAACTCATGCCACAATCCAGATAAATATTCATAAGATTTAATACCGGCTTCAAGCTCTTCAATTAACTCCTCCGATCTCTTTTTTGCTTTCTTAACCTCTAGACGTAGAGCAGACTCCTTGTTCTTTAAAGTAGGCAAGGCATTTACTCTGATCTTCAGTTGTTTGTTGAGATCGTTGAGAGATGTTTTATTGAATTGAAATTTTATAGCCATAATGAGTAGATTACCAGTACTTGTTCATAATAGCCTCTTTAATACCAACTTCATTTTTTGTGAAGTGTTTTCTAAATAAACTCCACGCAACATCAAGCATTTCTGTGGTATTCAAGTTTACATCGATTGCTAATAGGTTTGCAGAGTAAGATTTTGCAAACTCAAGGGCCCTTACATCGTAGTCACTTAAGTCAAATCCATTCTCAAGCTTTGTCTTTGCATTTGCAGCATCAGCGTAAAGCCTTACAGCAGTATTCATCACATGGTTATGATCCTCTCTGGTCTTTTTGCCAATAACTAGTTGTTTTAGTCTCGATAATGAACGGAATGGATCGATAATTACTTTCCCTGTATCGGTATCTGCTCTTAAGAAGAGCTGCCCTTCTGTTATATATCCTGTGTTATCTGGAATTGCATGTGTAATATCGCCTCCACTCAATGTTGTAACGGCAATAATTGTAATCGAACCACCATCTGGAAGTTGAACTGCTTTTTCGTAAATCTTAGCAAGATCGGAATAAAGCGAACCTGGCATTGAATCTTTTGATGGAATTTGGTCCATACGGTTACTTACGATACTAAGCGCATCGGCATAAAGAGTCATGTCTGTAAGAAGAACTAAGACCTTTTCGTTTTTATCAACTGCAAAATATTCTGCAGCTGTCAAAGCCATATCTGGAATCAGTAGTCGTTCAACTGGAGGCTGCTCTGTAGTATTTACAAAACTTATAATTTTACTAAGTGCCCCTGCATTTTCAAATACTTGTTTAAAATAGAGATAGTCATCATTACTTAATCCCATTCCTCCAAGAATGATTTTATCAACATCTGCACGAAGTGCCACTTGAGCCATAACCTGGTTGTATGGTTGGTCTGGGTCGGCAAAGAATGGTATTTTTTGACCAGATACAAGAGAGTTGTTTAGGTCTATTCCTGCAATACCAGTGGGAATAAGTTCAGATGGTTGCTTTCTTCTGAAAGGATTAACAGATGGTCCTCCGATGAATCTCTTTTCTCCAGCAACCTCTGGTCCATTATCAATAGGTTTTCCGTAAGCATTGAAAAATCTGCCTGATAACTCCTCGCTAACATTTAATACTGGTGGTTCCCCAAAGAAGATGACCTCTGCATCTGTTGAGATACCATCGGTTCCAGCAAATACTTGAAGAGTAACAAGATCTCCTTTAATTTTCACAACCTGCGCCAGTCTTCCGGCAACAGTAGCCAGTTCTTCATTAGCAACACCGATGGCTTTAAGTGAAATAGTGGCTTTAGTAATTGCCTCTAATTTGGTGTATATTTTTTGAAATGCTTTACTTGCCATTGTTCATCTGATTATTTAGTTGGTCGAGATATTTGTTGAACTCCTCGCTCTTGAACTCTGTATAGTTCATTTGTCGTAGGGTGTTTATCAACCCCTTGTAGAATACTGAACACTCTTCAAAATTATCAAACTCGAAGTCTTTGTCGCATATAGAAATTACAAGTGAATACATATACGCTTGACGATCGAGTGGGGTAGATGAGTCTATCTTATCAAAAGCATCTTGTTGAAGAACGATAAAATCGATTAACTCCGATTTCCAAAATCTTTTATGATATTCGAGTGGAACTCCATCGTCTCCTAAGATATTGATTTGCTCATAAGCCTCTTTTCCTCTAAGAACGATGTTTTTGCCTTTCAGTACCTTTTCTACCCAATCTTCGCTAATTCTTTTTTTAAGGTCCTCGATAATCTCTGGATATTCTAAGTACTTAGAATACGAGTCAATTGGATCCACAGCTGGATATCTTTTTCTGTCTGCTCTATTTTGTGAAAGGGCATAAAAACATCTTGCAGCTTTTTTAGTTGATTCAGTTACTGGCTCTTTTAAGTTACCTCCAGCTGGAGATACTGTTCCGATAAATGTAACAGATCCACTCTTGCCATTCTTAAGATTAACAATACCAGCTCTCGCATAGAAGTTAGAGATGATTGCAGGTAGGTCCATTGGGAAAGCGTCGGCACCAGGAAGCTCTTCCATACGGTTACTCATCTCCCTCAAGGCTTGTGCCCATCTTGATGTTGAGTCGGCTAACAGGAGCACTCTTAATCCCATTGCTCTGTAATACTCCCCAATTGTCATTGCTGTATATACAGATGCCTCTCTTGCAGCAACTGGCATGTTTGAAGTGTTACATATAATTGTAGTTCTTTCCATTAGTTTTCTGCCGGTTCTTGGGTCAACTAACTCAGGAAACTCGGTGAAAATTTCTACTACTTCGTTTGCCCTCTCTCCACAAGCTGCTACGATAATAACATCTGCTTCTGCTTGTTTAGAGATTGCGTGTTGAAGCACTGTCTTTCCGCAACCAAATGGACCAGGTATAAATCCCGTTCCACCTTCAGCAATAGGATTGAAGGTATCAATACATCTGACACCTGTCTCCATTACTCTATATGGTCTTGGTTTGTCTTTATATTCTGTAATTGCAACTTTTACTGGCCATTTTTGCATCATAGAAACATTATGTTCTGTGCCTTCTTGGTCTATTAGGACTGCAATTGTTTGACTGACTTTATAATTACCTGCCGGTGAGATCTCTTTAATTTTGTACTCTCCTTTAAAAGTGAATGGAACCATTATTTTATGAGGCAACCATCCCTCTTTTACCTCTCCCAACCAGTCAGAAGCAGAGACCATCTCTCCAATCTTGGCTGTTGGTTCAAATTCCCACTCTTTTTCAAGGTCGAGAGGAAGTGTATACTGACCTCTTTTAAGGAAGACACCATCCATCGTCTCCAGATTGTTCTGAAGACCGTCATAGTTACTGGATAAGATGCCTGGGCCAAGTGTAACTTCCAACATGTGTCCCTGGAATTCTGCCGTACATCCGGTTTTTAATCCTCTCGTACTTTCATACACCTGAACAAAGGCTTGATTGCCGGTAACCTTAATTACTTCCGCCATCAGTTTTGTTCCATCAAGATCAATGAAGCAGATCTCGTTTTGTGCTACAGGACCATTAACCTCAATGGTTACAAGGTTTGAAATGATCCCAGTGACTTTTCCTGTGGTCTTCATCCGTAGATAATTTATTTTAATTGTTATTTTTTACTTTTTCTAAGTCGAATGTACCTCTGACCTCTTCAACAAGTTTTTTAAAGAGCTCTTCTCCCGTTTTCTTATCCATTTTAGCCCAACGTTCTACTAATGATGCCTTTAGTAAAAAGGCTAATAGTGCGTCAAGGTCGAAATAATTAAACTTCGTAATTTCAGAGGCTCTATTCCATTTTAGCTTGTCTAAAAGCTGCTCCCTTTCGAGAATATTCTTGTTTTCCATTATAGACAAGACTTCAGTAGCATCTTCAAATACTAAGCCAAGTCCAAAATCTGGAGCCTTGGAGGTTGTAAGAGTTTCGGTTACTTCATTGCTTCCAACTAGAAAATCTTCTGGTCTTTGCCTTGATTTTCTTGCCAGGTAAGCTGCACGTATGTTTCGTACATTAAGATCAAACTTAAAGTACTCAGATATAAACCTGTTTTTAGATCTAAGGGACGCTCTGTAGAAGTGAGAAGTTAGATTAGATTCCTCTAATCCAAAAAACAGCCATTCAATATTTCTAATGTCTTTTTCCGAACATTTTGACTTAATATCGTCTAGGAGCTCCTTTAGAGAGAAGCTTCTCGATTCGTAGTCCAGAAATAGTTGAGGCAGTCCCGAGATCAAATAATGATAATTGTTCATCATCTGTTATCCGAAAATTAGTTCCTTGGTCTTTGGGCGGATATATTCGCAGAAAAGGTTTTGGAAATCTTGGTCAGTAAAACTTACATGATAACCTTCTCCCTTTTTACCAATTCTGAAACCTCCTGTAATTTTTTTATCACCTTTGACCTCAACCGAAATGTTGAGTTGTTTGGTTATGCTCTCTTTAATGAAAATGTCCATTTTTTCCTTTAATTTTTCAGGAACTAATACTTCTAATGTAACATTTTCGTTATTTTTTACATCATATGACTTTGCTGCAGTTAAGATTAACTCACGTACAAATTCTTTATCATTGATGCTTTCTTGAATAGGAGCTTGTACAGCATTGATAGTCAGTATATTTTCTATCGATTGCTTTAGCGTGGAGTATGTCTGTAACGAAGCTGATCTAATTTCGTTTTCTGTCTTTGATTTTAGCGCATCAGCCTCTTTTCTAGCTTTTTGTAGAATTGAGTCATACTCTTTTTTTGCAGATGCGATAATCTCTTCAGCCTCTTTTTGGGCGCGTGACTTAATCTCTTCGGCCTCTTGTCTTCCTTTCGAAAGCCCTTCGGCATAAAGCTTTTCTGTGAGCTCTTGCAATTTGTTCTGCATAACTAATCGGTTAAATGATTTTTTTCAAAGATAGTAAATAAAATAAAAAAGCACCCCTTTGGGGGATGCTTTTTTCAAAAATATAAAAATGTTCTGTTTGTCTTACTAGGTTAAGAATCCAAGAAGGATACCAGCAGCAACTGCACTACCAATTACGCCAGCAACATTTGGACCCATTGCATGCATTAAAAGGTGATTGCTTTTATCGTATTCTAGACCTACAATTTGAGAAACCCTTGCTGAGTCAGGAACTGCAGATACTCCTGCATTTCCAATCAGAGGATTGATCTTGCTTCCCTCTTTTAGGAATAGATTAATAAATTTAACAAATAGTACACCACCAGAAGTTGCAATTACAAATGAAAGTGCTCCCAATACAAAGATATATACCGATGTCATTTGAAGGAATTTATCTGCTTGAGTTGAGCAACCAACTGTCAAACCAATCAAGATCGTAATCACATCGATTAGTGGTCCTCTTGCTGTCTCCGCAAGTCTTCTTGTAACTCCACTCTCTTTAAGTAAGTTACCAAAGAACAACATACCAAGTAGAGGTAAACCTGATGGAACAATAAAGGCAGTTAAAAGGAAACCGATGATAGGGAAAAGACGTTTCTCATTTTGAGATACGGCGCGCGGAGGTTTCATTTTAATAAGTCTTTCATTTTTAGAAGTGAATAACTTCATAATTGGCGGTTGAATAACAGGAACTAACGCCATATAAGAATAAGCAGACACTGCAATTGCACCCATCAAATCTGGAGCTAGTCTAGAAGACAAGAAGATAGCAGTAGGGCCATCAGCTCCACCGATAATACCAATTGCGCCTGCTTCAGCAGCAGTGAAGCCTAGTGCTAATGCTATAGCATATGCTCCAAAAATACCTAACTGAGCTGCCGCTCCAATAAGAAGAAGTTTTGGATTAGAAATAAGCGCAGAGAAATCTGTCATAGCCCCAATTCCAAGGAAAATCAATGGTGGATACCATCCCTGTAATACTCCTTGATAAAGAATATTCATTACAGATCCTTCTTCGTAAATACCAACGCTAAGTCCAGGATAAATTGGAATATTACCAACAATAATTCCAAAACCTATCGGAACAAGGAGTAATGGCTCCCAGTCTTTTTTTATGGCAAGATATATGAAAATTAATCCAATACAGATCATGAAAATGTGGCCGAATGTTGCATTCGCAAAACCTGTATATTGGATGAACTGTTCAAGATTATCTCCCAGTAAAGAGAATAGTCCTTTATTTTCCATATTATCCAATAATGATTAGCGGTGCACCTTCTAGTACAGAGTCACCTTTGTTAACTTTAATGCTAATAACTTTTCCATCAGCACTAGATTCGATAACGTTCTCCATTTTCATCGCCTCTAATACCATTAGTTTTTGGCCTTTTTTAACAGCATCTCCTTCTTTCACAACAACGTCAAGGATAACCCCTGGTAGTGGAGAAGAAACAGCAACTTCACCTAAAGATGGCGCTGCAGCAACAACTGTTGCTGTAGGTTTTGCAACTGTAGGTTGAACACTTGCCGGTTTGTTAACTTTTGGAGTTGTAACTGTTTGTTTTTTAAGAGGACTGTCAATTTCAACTTTAAATGGTATTCCATTCACTTCAACCTCCGCAATTGAATCCTCAACACCAGCAACGTTTACAATATATTCGTTGCCATTAATTTTTAATTTATATTCTTTCATTATTTAAATGCTTTTTTACAATTACTTTTTCTGAGGAGTTTCACGAAGTGTATAAATTTTCGAACTCCATGGAGAATAATGTTTGGTTACTTTACTTATTGTCAAGATCGTATTTTCTAGATCATGAACTTCACTCTCTTCTAGGTATGTATGAAGAGCAGCAGCAATTGCAGCAAGTTGTTCTGCATTTGAATCTTCCTGCGAGGTAATCTCTACACCTTCTTTTTCAGCAGTTTCAACAGCTCTTTGTTTGTTCCTTCTGATTGAATTGTTACCTACAAATTTAAAGGCAACATACAGAAGAATAAGAGCAAGGAAAACTACAGACATTGCAGTAAAAGCCATAATTACTCCATAAGGATCGGCTTTTTTGAACACAACAGATGCTGGTTCTTTTTCAGCACCAGAGTTAATTGTGCTAGGAGAGGTTCTTTCAAGAATACCCCAACCTTCACCGTTTCCATCAGTTGAACCAATTCCATCATTTATTCTTCCAAATGATACGTTAGTATCTAGTTGTGAATGATTGATTTTAATTCTATCAATAATTGTTTTACCATCGCTACTAACAAATAGAATTTCGTTAGATTCAGTTAATGTAAAATTAATATGATAGGTTCCTCTAAATGGTTGATTATCTGCCCAAAAAAGCACATGCTGTCTGGGTTTAATCTTAGTTGTAGCATCTCCTTTTGGGATAATGTATTTAGTAAGGTTGTTAGGATCATTTGTCAAATAGCATCCACCAATATTGATTGTGCCATATGAAGAGTTGAAAAGTTCAATCCAACCGCTTTTATGACCAAAATCGTCCTCAAAATCATCTTTATTTATAACCAAGAATTCATTAATTCTGATTTCTCGTTGATTTTGAGCAAACAAATTATGGCCCGAAAGCAATAACCCCGACAACAAAAATATTTTTATTATTTTTTTCATTCTTTGTTGTTTTAATTATAGTGGAAGGTTATCGTGTTTCTTTGCAGGGTTTGTAAGTTTCTTAGTAGCAAGTTGTTGAAGTGCTCTGATTACACGGAAACGAGTATTTCTTGGTTCAATTACATCGTCAATGTAGCCATATCTTGCTGCATTGTAAGGGTTTGCAAATGCATCTCTGTACTCTTTTTCTTTTTCTGCAGAGAAAGTAGCTGGATCTTCAGCTTTAGCAACCTCTTTGCCATAAAGAACTTCAATCGCTCCAGATGGACCCATAACAGCGATTTCTGCAGTTGGCCATGCGTAGTTAATATCGCCACGAAGGTGTTTACTGCTCATTACGCAATACGCTCCACCATAAGATTTTCTAAGCGTAACAGTTACTTTAGGAACAGTAGCCTCGCCATAAGCGTAAAGAAGTTTAGCTCCATGTAGAATAATTCCGCCATACTCTTGTTGTGTTCCTGGAAGGAATCCTGGTACGTCAACTAATGTAACTAATGGAATATTGAATGCATCACAGAAACGTACAAATCTTGCTGCTTTTCTAGATGAGTTATTATCTAGTACACCTGCAAGAACTTTTGGCTGATTTGCAACGATACCTACAGATACACCATTAAATCTTGCAAAACCAACAATAATATTAGGTGCAAAATCTTTGTGTACTTCAAGGAATTTACCATCATCTACAATTCTAGCAATAACTTCATACATATCGTATGGTTTGTTAGGACTATCTGGGATGATATCGTTCAAAGAGTCTTCTAAACGATCAATTGGATCTGCTGTTGGCTCTAGTGGAGCCTCTTCAAGATTGTTTTGAGGAATATAGCTAAGTAGATCTCTGATTACTTGAATACCCTCTTCTTCCGAATTTACTGCAAAGTGAGCAACTCCACTCTTAGATGCGTGAACGCTTGCTCCTCCAAGTTGTTCTTGAGTAACATCTTCACCAGTAACGGTTTTAACTACTTTAGGTCCTGTTAGGAACATGTAGCTTGTGCCTTTAGTCATGATGTTGAAGTCAGTCAACGCTGGAGAGTAAACAGCACCACCTGCACATGGTCCGAAGATTCCTGAAATCTGAGGAATCACTCCTGATGCCATGATATTTCTTTGGAAAATTTCAGCATATCCAGCAAGTGCATTAACACCCTCTTGAATACGTGCTCCACCTGAGTCGTTGATGCCGATTACAGGAGCTCCTACTTTCATTGCTTGATCCATGATCTTGCAAATTTTCATAGCGAAACTTTCAGAAAGCGATCCACCAAATACTGTGAAATCTTGTGCAAATACATAAACTAGTCTACCTAGAATTGTACCATATCCTGTAACAACACCATCACCTAGGAATGTCTCTTTTTCCATTCCAAAATTTGTGCAGCGGTGAGTAACAAACATGTCAAACTCTTCGAAGCTTCCCTCGTCGAGTAGCATTGCGATTCTCTCGCGAGCTGTGAATTTACCTTTTTGATGTTGTGAGTCGATCCTTTTCTGACCACCTCCTAAACGCGCTTTTTCCCTAAGTTGGATAAGCGCTTTAACTTGTTCAAGTTGTTGGCTCATTTTGTATTTATTTATTTTTATTTCGGTTATTTTCTAGGATCTTCACAAAGTTCGGTAAGAACTCCGATAGTTGATTTTGGGTGTAGGAATGCGATATTCAAACCTTCAGCACCTTTTCTTGGTGCTTTATCGATTAGTTGTACTCCTTTTTCTGCAAGTTCGTCTAGACTTGCCTGAACTCCGTCCTCAGTTGCGAAAGCTATATGGTGAACACCTTCTCCCTTCTTTTCGATAAACTTTCCAATAGGACCTTCGGGATCTGTACTCTCTAGAAGTTCGATCTTAGTTTGACCGATTTTAAAGAAGGCTGTCTTAACTTTTTGATCGGCAACCTCTTCAACGGCATAGCATTTCATACCAAGGATGTTTTCATAGTATGGAATAGCTGTCTCCAATGATTTTACGGCAATGCCGATGTGCTCAATATGCGACAATTTCATAACAAATAGTATTGATTAAATAATAAAATATTAACTAAATATCGGGCAAAGGTAAGAATTAATAATAGTATGCCCAAAAAAAAAGTGACTGGAAAACCAATCACTTTTTCTATAATTTTTTAAATTAATTAGCCATCGTATGATAGACATTTTGAACATCATCGTCGTTCTCAAATCTGTCTATAAGCTTTTCTAATTCAGCTTTTTGATCATCAGGAAGCTGTTTTAATTCAACAGTTGGGATTCTTTCGAAGGCTCCAGAAACTAGTTCATATCCTTTTTCTTCGATGAATTTCTGAATAGCTCCGTATGATTCAAATGTTCCGTAGATCATAATGCCTCCCTCTTCGTCAGAAAAGACCTCTTCGGCTCCAAAATCTATCAGTTCAAGTTCTAGCTCTTCAATATCTACTGGTGTTTGTGATTTTATTTTAAAAACGCACTTTCTCTCAAACATAAAATCAACACTGCCTGAAGTTCCAAGTGAACCTCCAAACTTATTGAAATAGCTGCGAATGTTTGCAACAGTTCTTGTTGGATTGTCAGTAGCGGTCTCTACAAGAAAGGCAATCCCATGAGGACCGTATCCTTCATATACATTCTCTTTATAATCAGAAGTATCCTTCTCTACAGCTCTTTTGATAGCTCTTTCAACATTATCTTTTGGCATGTTCTCCGAACGTGCCGTTGAAATAAGGGCTCTTAGTCTTGGGTTGTTGTCCGGATCTGTACCGCCGGACTTAGCAGCCATTGTAATCTCTTTTCCAATCCTTGTGAAAACACGAGACATGTTGCCCCAACGTTTAAATTTTCTCTCCTTTCGAAATTCAAATGCTCTTCCCATTGCAGAATCTATTGTTGTTGAATTCTTGAAATATATTTATCTATTTCGTATCCTTCAACAGTTTGTGGATATTTGTCTTTGATTTCTTGATAAGTTTTGATAGCATTGTCTTTTTCGCCAAGCTCTTCATACATTATACCTGCTTTTAAAAGGTATCCAGCTGCAAAAGCGTTTTCTGCGAAATTGGCAGCTTTAAGATAGTAGTTGATAGCCTCTTTATTTTCCTGAAGACCAGCATGAGCATCACCGATACAAGCTAGTGCTCTGGCGCTTAAGATTTGATCATCACCATCATACTTCTTAAGATAGTCGATTGCGTTTTTGTACTGACCTAGTTGTAATTCGCAGATACCTGCATAAAAATAGACAGCTTCTCCGGCAAGAGTACCATACTCATCAATGATTTTTTTGAATCCATAAGCATTTCCATCACCATTAAGGGCAAGTGCAAATGAATCTGCACGGAAGTATTGTTCCGCAAGAAATGTCTGAGCCATTGCTTCTTGCATTTTTGGTTTGCGGATAAGGTGCTGATATCCCAGCGACAGAGCGGCAATTGCAATAACCGCTATTACTCCGTATAAAATAGGTTTTTTGTACTTTTCAATTACGTGCTCGGTAGATGTAAGAGCATGTTCTATAGCCTCTTCAGCATCGTGGTTTTTAACGTTCTTTGACATGTTTTACTAAATTTTTATGCAGAATGCAAAAATACAATATTTTGTCTAATCTCAAATATTTAATTTATAAATGTAGTAACTTTGTAGTGTAATATAATCTACATGCATTTAAGAAACATATATCTCAACAATTTTAGAAACATCAAAGAGGCAAGGCTAAGTTTCTCATCGGGAATAAACTGCATTGCCGGAATGAATGGATCGGGCAAAACTAACCTACTCGATGCTATTTATTACCTGTCAGTTACAAAAAGTTTCTTTACTACTGCCGACAACATAGTCGTAAATCACGATAGTATAGCTTTTTCTATTACTGGAGAATATGTTCGAGAGGACAATACAGAGGAGAATATTCATATAACATTTGGAAAAAATGGAGAGAAGCTAGTTAAAAGGAATGATAAACCTTATAGCAGAATGTCCGACCATATTGGATTAATCCCAGTTGTAATGGTCTCTCCATACGACACATCTTTGATAAATGACTCCGGTGAAGAGAGACGTAGATTTCTAAATATGATTTTATCTCAAACCGATAAGGAGTACTTACGAAGAGTACAATCATATAATCAACTGCTAGTTCAAAGAAATAAGCTATTGAAGCAGAATGGCGATAATAGAGAGCTTTTAATCTTAATGTCGGAACAGATGGCCCCTCATGCTGACTATATTTTTAAAAAGCGAGCCTCTTTTTGCGATGATGTGATCCCTGTGGCCTCCGACTTTTACTCGAAACTTTCGGGAGGTAATGAGTCAATCAATATTGAATATAAATCTGAACTACAAGATTCAACCCTTTTCGAACTTCATAAAGAGAGTCTCGATAAAGATTTAATCTTAAAACATACAACAGCAGGCATACATCGTGACGATATGATCTTTTCGCTAGATGGTCATCAAATCAGACGTTTTGGCTCACAAGGGCAACAAAAGAGCTTTTTGATCTCTTTAAAATTGTCGCAATATATGATTACAAAAAAGGGGGCAGGCAGAAAACCAATTCTTTTGCTAGATGATATATTTGACAAACTAGATCAAGGGAGAGTAGAGAGACTTCTACTTTTGACAGCTGGTAATGATTTTGGCCAAATTTTCATTACTGATAGTAATAAAATACGATTAGATGATATATTAGGCAGAATAGGTGGAGACAATTCATTGTTTTTAGTTCAAAACGGACATCTTGAGAGCGTAAAACAGTAGAGAGTATGAAGAGAAAAAATGCTATGTCGATGTCGGAACTGATTCCTCTATTCATCAAAAATATGAATCTAGAGGAGGGGTTAAATAATTCCAAAATCTATAATGCTTGGGACCTTGTCGTTGGTCCCAAATTCGCCGACGCAACAATTAGTAAATTTTATAGAGATAAAAAACTAGTATGCAAGATAAATTCTCCTTTAATCAAACATGAATTGATTATTAAAAGGAGAGAGATAGCGAGAAAGATTAATCAAATTGTTGGAGAGGATGCTATTAAGGAACTTCAGATATTTTAAATGATGAAAAGGATTAAAACAGTAGTTGACTCAGGAATACCTTTTATAAATGGTGTACTGGAGAAATTTTCGGAGGTTGTTTACTTGCCCGGGGCATCTATTGATAATAGTGCAGTTAAAGATGCCGATGCGTTAATCATAAGAACCAGAACTAAATGTGATGAAATACTACTAAAAGGTTCATCAGTAAAGTTTATAGCATCTGCAACAATAGGAAGAGACCATGTTGATGAAAAGTACTGTATAAATAATGGCATTATATTTAAGAATGCAGAAGGGTGCAATGCAGGAGGAGTTGTGCAGTATATTTTGACAACTTTGGCATGGGCAGCTTCTGTAGGAAAACCAAATTTTTTAAATGAGACAGTTGGCATAATTGGAGCTGGGAATGTAGGAGAGAGACTTGCTGCTGCGTTTGAATTTTTAGGAGTGAAATATATGCGTTGTGATCCTCCTAAGAGAGCACAACTAGAGTCAGATAGAGATGTATTCAAAACAGATAGTTTGAGATCTCAAATTACAATAGATGATTACTATTGCCTTAATGAAGTTCTAAGAGAGTGTAAGATTGTAACACTGCATGTTCCTTTAGATAACTCTACCAGAGGTTCTTTCGGAGTCGATTTTTTTGAAAAACTTCAAAAAGGATCGATTTTTATAAACGCATCAAGAGGGGAGGTAATAGATGAAATTGCTTTAGAGGGTTCATTGAATAAGCTCTCTTCTGTAATCTTAGATGTATGGAATAATGAACCTAAGATTAATAGTCGTTTATTGAATGTTGCTGATATTTCGACACCTCATATTGCTGGATATTCACTTGAAGGTAAGATTAATGCCACTGTAATGAGTGTGAATAGTTTTGGTAAATATTTTGGAATCGATGATTTAGCTAATTTTCGAATTGAATACCCGAAGAACCCGAAAATTGATTTCAAACCAAATATCAATCATTCAATTGAAGAAAATCTCTTCTTGCTTTTAAACGAGAGTTTTCCTATATTTGATATCGTCGAAAAACTTAAACATAAGCCCGATTCTTTTGAAGATCTCAGAAATAATTATGATTATCGAAGAGAGCTTACAAAAGATATTATGGAAATTGCAAAAAACCTAATAGACCAAAACTATGCTGACTAACGATGATTTGCTGCAGATGTCCCAAGCTGGAATCAAAATCGAAGATGTTCGAAGACAACTAGACTATTTTAAGACAGGTTTCCCATTTGCCGAGATAGTAGCTCCTGCAACAAAAGATCGAGGAATAATGACATTGTCGATTGAGGAACAAGAGCAACTTTTAGATGAAGTAAGCAAGTATAATGGCGAGATAGTAAAGTTTGTTCCGGCATCAGGTGCTGCAACAAGAATGTTTAAAGAGTTGTATGAGGCTGAAGAAGACATATTGTCTCAAAAAAATGTAAATGATAAATCAGAAAAAGTTTTTGAACAACTCTCAAAATTTGCATTTTACAAAGAACTTGCAACTATCCATGGATTTGATAGAAATAATCGATTGTCGGTAATAGAGCATATTCTTAGAGAAAATGGATTAAACTATGGTTCTCTTCCAAAGGGAATGTTGAAGTTTCATAAGTATGCAGATGAAGTTCGAACTGCATTTGAAGAGCATCTAGTTGAAGCAGCATTATATGCAAAGGGCCCTGATGGTATTGCACGTATTGTCTTTACTGTTTCTCCAGAACATATGGATGGGTTTAAAAAGTTGGCAGATAAAGTTTTGCCGGTTTATCAAAGAAAATACAATTGCCGATTTAAAATAGACTTTACAGTTCAAAAGCCATCTACCGACACTATTGCTGTAGATGAAAACAATATGCCATTCAGATTGAATAATGGTAAGTTGTTATTCCGACCTGGTGGACATGGTGCTCTAATTGCCAATTTAAATGATATTTATGCAGACATCGTTGTAATCAAAAATATCGACAATGTGGTGAAAGAGAGCATGCTGAGTTATACTATCACATGGAAGAAAATATTGATTGGAATCTTATTAAGAGTTCGTTCAAAAGTCTTTAAATATTTAGAGTTGCTTGATGGTGAGAAAAATGAAGCACTTTATCCAGAAATAATTGACTTTTTAAAGTCAACATTTATGATCAATATTCCTCAAATACCAAATGAGATTCTAAAAGAGTATTTAAGAGCAAAACTAGACAGACCAGTTAGGGTGTGCGGAATGGTTGTAAATACAGGTGAGCCCGGAGGGGGACCTTTTATTGTTAAAGATGCAGATGGATCTACCTCTTTACAAATATTGGAAAGTGCTCAAATTAATCTTTCAGATGAATTAATGAAGAGTTATCTAAAGAATTCTACTCATTTTAATCCAGTAGATGTTGTTTGCTCATTTACCGATCATCATGGTGAAAAGTTTGATTTATCGAGATTTGTAGATCCCGAAACTGGATTCATTAGTGTAAAAAGCTATGAGGGTCGATCATTAAAGGCTCAAGAACTTCCAGGCTTATGGAACGGAGCAATGAGTCAATGGAACACAGTGTTTGTTGAGGTTCCAGTTGAGACATTCAATCCTGTTAAAACTATATCTGATCTTCTCAGAGCTGAGCATCAATAGACTATTTTTTAGTATGGATTGAGGCGTGCATCAGGGCCATGCTAGCTGCATATCTAAAACGATATGTTGAGTATGTTGCTCCACTCACACCATCAACTAATGCTATATTCTGTTTTGCTATCAACTCCTCTTCAAGTTTTGGGTATGCTTTTGATGGGTCTGTCCCACAAGGTGCCATTTTTTTACAGTACTCTTCACTAAATCGTTTACTCTTCTTGCCCTCTTTTACTTCATCATAAAAGATATTCGTAAATTTTCCTTCTTTGATTTCAAACTTAATTACATGTTTGTAGCCAAAGGCATCTTCTGGCGACTCTCCATAATATTTACCGTCGGAGTATCCTTGAGTAGTCTCTGGAAACTTGCAACCTTTACTATATTTTGGATAAACTTCTTTAAGCTTATTGATTGGCAAGGTTTCAATCAAATAGTGAAGATTTGTCAATTCTGCAATAAAGTATTCATTAGCCGGATTAAATAGAGCTAACTTTTTGAAATTAAAATTATTATAAGAGCAAGCAGTGATTAATATAATCAATGCTGAGAGAGATGAAATTGCAAAAGTTTTTTTCATTGTAATAATGTTTAGGTATTACAATTTTAACGATTTATCTCCGAACGAAATAAAGAAACTAGATGAACTTGTGTTTTTAATAGATGAACATAAATAAAAAAAAGAGCGAAAATATCTTCGCTCTCTTTATAAATATTAGGTATTAAGACTATTTCTCTTCTAATAAAAGTCCGCTACCTTTTGTTCCATTTTTGAATAGAAGTGAGTGGTCTTTTCTCTCTCTCTTCTTCCAGTCACCTTTATGGTAAGCATAGCTTACAATCATAGGAACTACCGTTGTTGCTTCTGCATATACCATCTGCTCATGAGCTGTATTAACCTTACCCCAAGAATTTGCCTCTTTTAAAGTAGAGCTTGAACAAGCGCCATCTCTAACATCAGCAACTGTAATTTGAACAGCATATTGGTGCATTGGAACATCGAAACCAAGACACTCAGCACAAACTACTGTGTCTTGAGCGAAGTTTTTAGGAACACCACCACCAATCATGAATAGACCACTAGTCTCAGCAGACATTTTAACTTCGGTAAGCTCTCTGAAATCAGCAACAGAATCAATTGTCATGTATGGTTTTCCCTCTTTCATTCTCTCTACTTGATGCATAACTAATCCAAAACCAGCGCTGCAGTCAGAGAAAGCAGGTACAAAGATTGGAATGTTAAGCTCATATGCAGTTTGAATTAAAGAATTCTTTTTAACTGAATTTTTTGACAACCATTTACCGATTTCAAAAATGAATTCTCTAGAAGAATATGGGCGAGGCTCTAAAGAGTCTGCGATTTCTTTAATAGTAGCATCACACTTTTGAAGCTCTTCTTCATCGATAAAGGTGTCATATATACGGTCGATGTAGTTGTCGCGTAAGAAAGTATCATCAATGAATTGAGATCCTTTGTAATGTTTGTAGCCTAGCGCTTCGAAAAAGTCCATGTCAATGATTGATGCTCCAGTAGACACAATTGCATCTATCATGTTGAATCTAAGCATATCTACATAAACTTGCATACATCCGCCAGCACTTGTGCTACCAGCGATAATGAGCCAGTTTGTAGATTTTGTATCATTAATCATTAACTGCAGAATATCGGCAGCTGCAGCAGTATCTCTTGATGTGAAGGACATATCTCTCATCGAGTCGATGATGGGAGTAGAATCGATTTTTGTAATGTCGATGTGCTTAATTGTCTCTTTCAGGAGATCTCTTTTAGTTGGTTTCATTTTCGTCTTATCTGTTTTATTTTTGTTTTTTTACATCTTATTGCAACTGCAAAGATAGATATTTTAAATTAACAACAAGTTTTTTGCTAATTTTGCAAAATAAAGTATTTAACAAACTGCTAATTATGTTTAATAAAGAGACCATTGAGAGATTCAGCTCCATCGAGACACCTTTCTACTATTACGATTTGTCACTTTTAAAAAAGACACTTGAAATTTACACTACTCAAATCAAGAAGTACGGCTACCATGCTCACTATGCACTAAAGGCAAATGCAAATGAGCGTATTTTGCAAATAATCAAAGAGTTTGGGCTGGGGGCAGATTGTGTGAGTGGTAATGAAGTAGCTCTCGCTCTTAAAAATGGATTCTCTCCAGACATGATAGTTTATGCAGGAGTTGGAAAGTCAGACAAAGAGATTAGAACTGCTTTGGAAGGTGGAATATTTAGTTTCAACTGCGAATCGGTTCCCGAAATCAAAGTAATAAACGAAATTGCATGTAGCTTAGGAAAGACTGCGTATATAGCACTTCGAATTAATCCAGACATCGATGCGCACACTCACAAATATATCAGCACTGGTAGATCCCAAGATAAATTTGGAATTAGTCCTTGGATGTTCCAAGATGTGCTAGATACTATTAATAGCTGTAAAAACATAAAACTTATTGGCCTGCATTTCCATGTAGGATCTCAAATTACAGAGTTAGGAGTCTTTAAATTATTATGTGAAAGAATTAAAGAGCTACAATCTTGGTTTACAGAAAAAGGTATTTTTATTGAAAATTTAAATCTTGGTGGAGGCTTAGGGGTAGATTATACAGATCCAGATGCAAATCCTATTGCTGACTTTGAGACCTATTTCAAGATAGTAAATGAAAATCTAGAGGTTAAGCCAGGGCAAAAAGTACATTTTGAACCAGGAAGAGCGATCATAGCACAATGTGGAACTCTAATCTCTCGAGTTTTGTATGTTAAACATGGAAGAGGTAAGAAATTTGCCATTCTCGATGCTGGTATGAATGATCTTATAAGACCAGCTTTGTATCAAGCATCTCATAAAGTCCAAAATTTAACCTCCACAGGTAGAAGAATGAAATACGATGTTGTAGGACCAATTTGTGAATCGAGTGACAGATTTGGGAAGAATATCGTTCTACCTGCAACGGAAAGAGGAGATCTCATTGCAATCAGAACGGCTGGAGCTTACGGACAAGTAATGGGGATGAGATATAATCAAAAAGACCTGGCACCAGAAGTCTATTCTCAATAATAAATACATTAAGTCGTATGAGCAGAGTCAATTCAAGAGAAAAGTATATTGAAGAACTTTTTTCGCTATTTAAAAAGACCGGGCTAAATCTAACAATGGATGAGATTGCCAAAGGCATCAACCTTACAAAGAAAACGCTGTATAACAACTTTTCTGGAAAGGATGAGTTAATGAGATTGGTGATGCAACATGTAATTGGAGATATTGAATTTCAGATCAATCTTGGTTTAAATCAAGGTCGAAATGCGATAGAGGCACTATATCTTACTAGCAATATGCTAAACAAGGCGCTAGAGGGAATTGGACCTAAACTATTAAGTGACACTGCTAAATATCTACCCGACTTAAAAGTTCTTGATCATACAGATAGACTCAGTTTCTACTCAAGAATAATCAAAGAGAATATGCAAAGAGGAATGAATGAAAAGCTATACAGGGAAAATCTGAATATTGATTTGATCACACTGTTTTTCACCTCTGCTATGGCAAAAATCTATTCTTGGGATGGTGCTTACATTTATTTAAAAGATCCCTATGTCTTCCATTCTGAACTGATAAGATACCATCTGGAGTCAGTTGTGAACGATGAGGGACGAAAAATTCTTAAATCATTTTTTTAAAATAGTTACATTTGCGGCTTAAATCTAAAGAGAGATGTTCGAAAATTTAATAGACAGGTTAGAGAGTTCATTCAAACTTCTCAAAGGAGAAGGTAAAATTACAGAGATAAACGTTGCCGAAACGCTTAAAGAGATAAGAAAAGCACTACTTGATGCCGACGTTAGTTATAAGATTGCCAAATCGTTCTGTGACGATGTAAAGCAAAAAGCGCTTGGCCAAGATGTACTTAAGGCAGTTAGGCCCGGTCAGATGTTGACAAAAATTGTCCACGACGAGCTTACAGAGCTGATGGGTAGTGAGGCAATCGATATCAAAGTAAAAGGAAATCCAGGAATTGTATTGGTAGCTGGTCTTCAAGGTTCTGGTAAAACTACTTTTTCGGGAAAACTGGCATTAAACTGCAAATCCAAACGAGGTCTTAAAACATTATTGGTTGCTGGTGACGTATATCGTCCTGCTGCTATCAACCAATTAAAGGTTTTAGGAGAACAAGTTGGTGTTGAAGTTTACTCAGAAGAGGGTATAAAAGACCCAGTACAAATTGCAAAGAATGCTATTTCCAAAGCCAAAGCAGAAGGATACTCTTTAGTAATCATAGATACTGCAGGTCGACTTGCTGTTGATGAGCAGATGATGAACGAAATTGCAGCAATTAAAAAGGCTGTTAATCCTACCGAAACACTCTTTGTTGTTGACTCGATGACAGGTCAAGATGCCGTAGAGACAGCAAAAGCCTTCAACGACAGGTTAGATTTTGATGGAGTAGTATTAACAAAATTAGATGGTGATACAAGAGGTGGAGCTGCGCTTTCAATCAGAGCTGTAGTAAATAAACCAATCAAATTTGTCAGCTCAGGAGAGAAGATGGATGCATTAGATGTGTTCCATCCAAAGAGAATTGCAGACAGAATCTTAGGAATGGGAGACGTTGTCTCTTTGGTAGAGAAGGCTCAAGAGCAATTTGATGAAGAGGAGGCAAGAAAGCTACAGAAAAAGCTTGCAAAGGATCAGTTCACTCTTTCGGATTTCTATACTCAAATTCAGCAAATCAAGAAGATGGGAAATATTAAGGACTTAGCTTCTATGATTCCAGGAATGGGCAAAGCGTTAAGAGATGTAGATATTGATAACTCAGCATTCAAGAGCATTGAGGCAATTATCCAATCGATGACGCCAGAAGAGAAAGAGAATCCAGATTTGCTTAATGGTAGCCGTAGAAAAAGAATTGCAACAGGTAGCGGTACTTCAATAACAGAGGTGAACAGACTGATTAAGCAGTTCGAAGATACTCGTAAAGTTATGAAGTCGATGATGGGAGGTGGAGCAGCGAAGAACGCTATGAGAGCAATGGGTGCCATGAAAAGAAGATAATTAACACACTATGATATTATTAGACGGAAAACAAACAGCAGACCAAGTAAAATTAGAGATTGCAGAAAAGGTAAAATCTATCGTTGAACAGGGCGGAAAGAGACCTCATCTTGCAGCAATTCTTGTTGGAAACGACGGTGCAAGCCAAACTTATGTAGGTCATAAGGAAAAGGCTTGTGCGCAAGTTGGATTCAAATCTACTTTGCTAAGATTTGATTCTACAATAACACAAGAGTTCCTAATCTCTGAGATTAAAAAAATCAACGAGGACAAAGACATTGATGGTCTTATCGTGCAACTTCCCCTTCCAAAACATATCGATGAACAGGCAATTATTGAGGCGATAGATCCAAAGAAAGATGTTGATGGTTTTCATCCCGAAAATGTAGGTAGAATGGTTATCGGACTGCCATCTTTTGTGTCAGCAACTCCTGATGGAATTATGGAACTTTTGGCTCGTTATGAGATTGATACAAAAGGAAAACATTGCGTTATCCTTGGAAGAAGTAATATCGTAGGCCGTCCAATGTCGAACCTTTTGTCTCAAAAGTCAAACCCTGGCGATTGCACTGTTACAATGTGCCATAGTAGAACAAAAGATATTAAATCACATACTCTTCAGGCAGATATTATTGTCGCTGCATTAGGTGTCCCAGAATTTCTTAAAGGCGATATGGTTAAAGAGGGAGCTGTTGTAATTGATGTTGGAATAACAAGAGTAGAAGCCGATACTAAGACCGGCTTCAGACTCGTTGGCGATGTTAAATTTGACGAAGTAGCCCCAAAATGTTCTTATATAACCCCAGTTCCTGGTGGTGTTGGTCCTATGACCATTGTATCTCTCTTAAAGAACACTTTGAAGGCCTCAGGCAATTAATTTACTCTAGATGCCTCTTCTTGTTCGGCAACTCTTCTCTGCTTAGATGATTTAGCTTTACCGAACTTATAAGATATTCCGATTGACAGATAAGTACTTTTGATATCACGTCTAAAGTAATATCTGTCAATTTCGCTTTTATCGGCAGTTACTATCTGTCTTCCACTTCTAAAAATGTCTTCGACTCCAATATAGAAGCTCGCTTGGTTCTTTAGGAATGATTTTCTGGCATATAATGAATAGTTGGCATATCCACTTAAAGTCATATAACCATAGCTAAACTTCGATTTAAGATTCACCGTATTTTCAATTCTGATATCTTTCGGTAAAATAAAGGTCAAAGTACTGTTAGCGTATCCAAAGAATCTAGTGTTATCAAAACTTCCAGCCTGGTGTTTTACAAACCCTGCAAAACCATTGATAGAGATATACATCCACTTCTTTATTTGATACTCATTTAAACTGGCTTGAAGACCACCGATGTGCTGTTGTCCGAAGTTCTCCCATCTAATGAATTTTTTTCCATTTGTTGGGTTGAAGTATGGATTTTCAACGATTGCTCCGTCGGAGTATTGATAGCTAAGATTCAATGAGATGTAGTTTTTATAATACATTCCGAGGTTGAATTGGTGGTTGAATTGAGGATCAAGCTCAGGATTTCCTTCGACAGATGAATTAACGTCTATATAAAGTTTAAATGGATTGAGTTGATTAAAACGTGGTCTCATAATCCTCAAAGTGTATGAAGCATTGAATTTAAAATCCTTACTTGCATTATAACCATAGAAAAACGTTGGAAATATATTTATGTAGCCTTTTCTAGTTGTTGTGTCGGAACTAATCCAATCTCCATAAACATTTGTATATTCGGCTCTTACTCCAACTTTTATAGAAGATTTTTTAGAAATCTGACTACCTGCTGTTATATAAGCGGCAAGAATGTCTTCGTTGTACATAAATACCGAGCTTAAAGAATCATTCTTAACCCAATTATTGAGTTGTCTGTCTTGGCGAATAAGGTCATTATCTGTTTGAGACCTACTTACCTTAAAACCAGTCTCTAATTTTATTTTTTTGCCAATCATTCTTTCGTAATCGGCTTTAAAAGAGTATATATCAATAAACTGTTTAGAATCGTTATGGTAAATTAGTGGATCTCTCGATGGTGCGAGCGTGGGATCGAAATAGTAGTGACTTTGAGAACTTCTATTACCAATATTATATTTTGAGTAGTCTGCATTTAAAGTCATTTCACCGCCATCAGAGAAGATTCCAGTGTAGTTTAAGTTTGCATACATGCTATTGAAAAGATTCATGTTCGCAATACTTGTATTGATTCTTTCTGTTTTGACATTGTTTAGATAGAATGTACTTCCTGATTCTCCAAAACTATCTTCGCTCATTGTTCTGAAAGATCCACCAACAACAACGCCAATGATGTTCTTTTTATTGATTGAATATTCGTCAGCAACCTTAAAATTGTGTCCATTACTGTACATATCTGTATTTTGAGAGCTTAATAGCTGGTTGTTCCCATAATAAGTTTCGGTGTAAAGCTTCCAAAAATCATCAGACGCCCTTTGACTATATGATAATGATAAATTATTTTTATCTGTTTTGTAGTTTAGATTTACAGAGCTTCCAAAGCCAGTATATCCTCTATGATAAGCTGCAACGTTATAGTTCGCTCTAAGATTCCCATATATACCTTTTAAAAAGTTCTTTTTAGTTCGGATGTTAATTACACCACCATCTTTTCAAGACCTCAAAACCAGTTTTGTTTTGTACAAAAACTGCCTCTGAAACATTCATCACAATTTTATCAATCTTCTGCTCAATAATTGGAATCTTAGATGTCACAACTGCTGCTTGCAATGTTTTTGAATCCTTGTTAATGAATAAGCTACCAAGATTGATAGTAGAGGTTGTGTTTTCAGGAATTGAAACCAGTGTATCTTTATAGCCAATAAATGAGATTTTAATTGCAGAAATCTGATTGTCATTTAATTTAATCTCAAAAATACCATTATTATCGGTAGTATTTCCTGTTAATACTTTGTTTGACTTGTTCATCACAGAGATTGTTGCAAATGGGAGTGCTGGTCCGTTTTTGCCATCTGTTACCTGCCCTTTAATAATGACGTCAGTTTTCGCATTAAGATTCAAACTTCCAAAAAGAAGAAATGAAAAATAGTTTAAATTTAGTACTATGTTTAGCAAGATAGTTTGTCATTTAGACGAGGGTCATTATCTAAATGTTGCACGTTTTTTGATTTTTTTCAACTTTTTTTAAGTCAATAAAAAAACCGTCTGATTTTGCATCTCAGACGGTTTGGTTTCAGAACTAAACTAACCAACTAATATTTATTATTTTCTGAATTTTATTAATTACCAACTCTTGATGATTCCTCTTGCTCTCCAACTTTACGCTGTTTGCTTGCTTTTCCTTGACCGAATCTATAATTAAAGCTTATGCTTATTGTTTGTGTCTTGTTAAAGTTTTCGAAGAAATATCCATCAATATTATTATTTGAGGCTTTTGTCCTTTGTGTCCTTAAGATATCATTTGCATTGATTGCAATTGTTGCTTTATTGTCTAGCAGACCTTTTTTGAGAGATAGAGAGAGGTTTCCACTAGGTTCAACTTTAAAATATCCATAAGGTATTCCAGTCATTGCAAATCCAGAGGCTTCAAGTCTAGTATTCTTTGGTAGTAAGAAGGCTAAGTTAACATTTGCATTTGCAAATATGTTTGAACTTTTGAAGCTACCAGCTTTGTTATTTAAATTGGCTATAAATCCATTAATATTTAGAATCAGCCATTTTTTAATTGGGAATTCAGTGATTCCTAATGCAACTCCAGCAAATGTCTGTTCTCCAAAGTTCTCCCATTTTAGCAATTTCTCTCCGGTTGTTGTATTAAAGTAAGGATTTTGGATAATTGCACCTTCACTCAATTGGTATACTAGGGATACATTTAAGAACGATTTGTAACCTGCTGAAAGAGACAATTGATGAGTGTATTGAGGGTCGAGAGCTGGATTACCTTCTAGGGAGCTATTTGCGTCAATATACATTCTGAAAGGATTCAATTGGAAGTAATTCGGTCTTTGAATTCTTAATGTATATGATAGTCCAAATCTTAAGTTCTTGTTTGGAGTGAAACCTGTAAACAAAGTAGGGAATAGGTCTAAATATCCTCTGTTTGAAGTTGTATTTGCACTGATCCACTCTCCAGAAGCATCTGTGTATTCACCTCTTAAACCTGCTTTTCCAGACCATTTCTTTCCAAATTGACGAGCAAAAGATAGATATGCTGCAGTAACTTGTTCTTTATACTTGAACTTACTACTCATAGAGTTATTTTTGGTCCATTGACTATTTAAAAAGTCTTCTCTTAAAAGGTCATTATTAGTATTTGAAACTGCATATTTTGCTCCTGCCTCGAATTTTACAGATTTCCACAAGATTCTTTCGTAATCAACTTTGGCAGAAATAATGTCTATGTACTGTTGAGAATTTGTTCTGAATAGAACATCAGGTCTTGTAAATTGGCCAATAGCATTTGTATAAATATTCTCTTGTTCGCTTGTGTTATTCAAATCGAAGTAGCTATAGTCAAAATTGGCTGTTAATTCGTGACCTTCAGAAAAAATATGGGTGTAGTTCACATTTGGTGAGATGCTATTATTGTTTCTGCCATTATCCATACGAGTCTTTGTGAATTCATTTGCTACTCCTGATACAAATAGAGTACTTCCTGTCTCTGGATCTGATGCATCATTTACACTTCTACTCATACCGTTAATAATGAATCCAAAGATGTTCTTCTTGTTGATATAATAGTCTTGTCCGATTTTGTATGAGTGAGCTCTACTATATGATTCTGTCTTTGTATTTGCAGTTAGTAAGTTATTACCATATTTAGTCTCAGAGTAGAATGTTCCAAAATCTTCACTATATCTAGGACTGTAATTAACAAATGTATTTGTCTTTTCACCTCTATAGTTCATATTGATTGTTCCATTTGCTCCATTATAATACTTATCGTAGTTTGCTCCGTCGTATCCAACCCTTACAGATCCATTGATCCCTTTAAGGAATAATTTCTTTGTTTTGATGTTGATAATTCCACCACTTCCTGAGGCATCATATTTTGAAGATGGATTTGAAATGATCTCAATTTTATCAATTGAAGCTCCGTCTGTTCCGCTAAGCATTGCCTCAAGATCTTGTCCCGAAAGATTTGATGGTCTGTTGTCAATCCAGATTTGAGCTGGTTGACCATTTAGTAAAATGTTACCAGATGGGTCGATGCTGATACCAGGTGCTTTACGAAGAACATCAAGTCCCGATGTACCTTGTGTAGAGACTGCTTCGGCAACATTCATAACTATTTTATCTAATTTCTGTTCAATAACAGGTACTCTTGCTGTGACAACTGCCGCTTTTAAGTTAGTTGTCTCTGCTTTCATCTCTATTGTACCAGCATTGAATGTGTTTTCTCCAGGTTTTATTGCTACTGTAATAACAGTGTCTTTAAATCCGATGAATGAAACTCTAAGTTTGAAGTTAGAAGATGGAAGATTATTGATAGTAAAGGTTCCATTGTATGCAGTTGTTGCACCTCCAATTACCTTATTATCTGTAGCCTGTACTGTAACGGTTGCAAAAGGCAGTGGATTTCCGTTACCCTTTTCTGTCACCTTACCGGTGATATTGTTATTGTTTCTGGCCGCGAAGGCAGAGCTCACGCTTACTGCTATAAGTAGCAGTGTAGCTAAAATCTTGTTAGTCATAATTTTATGAGATCTTTAAATAAGTTTTGCTATTATATAGACGATTCTGTTTTTTAAAAGTTGCACTTTTTATTGTGCGATTTAATTAATTTTGATTGAAAAAATATCTTCTGGACTGATATTCAGTAGTTTCATTTTATTTAAAATTTTTGGTAACTCCTCTTCCAGAAAAATTCTTCTCTCTTGATTAATGATGGCATCTTTTGCTGACGGATCTACGAAATATCCTACTCCTCTTTTGTTATAAATTACATTAATTGTCTGTAGATATTCATAAGAACGCATAATCGTATTTGGATTTACTCCCAGAGTCATTCCTAACTCTCTTACCGACGGAACTCGATCCTCTGCATTCCACTCTCCGCTTACTATCTTGTCGCAGACCGTGTCTGCTATCTGAAGATAAATTGGCTTATGATCGTTAAATTCCATGATCTTAGTATTTTTGAGTCTTTAATCTAAAATATGAACCAACAACTAAGGCTAGTGGCATGATTATAAACATCAGTATTTTTATAAATGTCATTAGATTATCAAATGCAGGTGACATTCCTTGAATATACTTATTCCCATTGATTGTAACTGATTGTCCAACTCCTAAAGAGAAACTGTTATTTTCAAAAGCGGGAACATCAAACATATATTTAATGGAGATCAATACCAACATACCTATGGCAATATTAATTACCAGCATCCATAATAGCGTCTTAATCGCTTTATTATGAAGGAAGAATAGATTGCCAAAAATTGCATAAGTTTGAAGAAGCAACATATCTAAAAGGTCTGAAGGCAAATTTGCAAAGAAATTATTTGTGCCAGTAATTTGACCTGTAAAGATTTGAGAAGAGACAGATGCTAAAACAACATCGGTAAAAATGCTAGTTATTAGAATAACAATAGGGGAGATTAAAGATGATACAATGATCATTGACAGAAACTTCTCTTCACCCGAAACAGGAAGCATTGCATAATCCACTCCTGCTTTTTTCCCATTTACATATTTATAAATAACGAATGGAAACAAGAACATTGATATATACATTCCAGTTTTAATAATTCCATATCTTGCATCGGCAGAAACCGATCCTGATGTTAACATCGATACGAGCCAAGTTCCAATTAATACGATTGAAAGAATCATTGCCATTTTAAGCACGATTGGCAAACTCTCTTTAAACTCTTTAGCAACTAGCTTATTGAATCTATTTATTTTAAAAGATGCTTTCATAACTACTTTGTAAATAATTTTTTAACTTTTTCTTTATTATAAAGAGTTGCATTGAAAAGAGCCTCAATGTTTACTTTACTCTCTTTATTCATTGTATTTTCCTCTACATTTAAGTATCCTCCTAGAGTCATCTCGCTGTATAGAGCATCTTTATTCTCTTTGTCAGAAAAACCAAAGAATAATTTTTCAGAAATCTCATCGATAGAGGCATTCATTAAGACAGCATTTCTATCTAAAATAATAATTGGATCAATCAAATTTTCCAGGTCTCTCACTTGGTGAGTAGAGATTACGATACATACATTATCGTTCGATGATTGTGCAATCACTTTTCTTAGTTGTGTTTTCGATGGGATGTCTAATCCATTACTTGGTTCATCCATCAAGATCAAGCTAGTATTAACCGAAAGAGCAAAAGCAATCATTGCCTTTTTTTGCTGACCGTAAGATAAAGAGTTGAACTTAATATCACCGCATACATCAAAGTCTGCTAATAACCTTTCAAACTGAGCAATATCGAATTTAGGATAGAACTGTCCTCTCGATAAGGCATAGTCTCTAACTTTAATATCTGGAGTTCTGACCTCTTCAGGGAGAAAATAGATGTCTGACAAGAATTCAGGATCCCTTTCATAAGGATTGTGACCAAGGACATCGACTTTACCATTTTGTGGTTTCAATAAACCAGAGATAATCTTCAAAAGAGTAGTTTTACCAACTCCGTTTTGTCCGAGCAAACCATAAATCTTGCCCTTTTCAAGTTTCATCGTAACCTCTTTGAAAACGATGTGTCTCGAATAATTGAACGATAGATTTTCGATACTTACCATATTTATTGTTTTTTTAATTTGCTACTGTATTAGTGAAGTAGTACACTGCAAAGGTATATATCTTTTTTTATCTACCAAATAAATTTTACTTTTGTTATGAAAAATTTTAAAATAAACTATTAAATGAGAAGAAAATATATTATTATATCGCTAATAATCATTGTTTTAAATAATGTAAATTTATTTTCACAAACCACTATTTCCGACTCTGTTTTTATGAAAAAGAGTCTTATGACACTTGCTTCGGAGTCGATGAAAGGGCGTTTTCCAGGCTCTATTGAAGATAAAAAAGCAGCAGATTTTATTGCAGATAAATTATCGGAGCATGGATATGTGGCATATTTTAAAAGTGGAATGCTCGCCCCTTTTTCATTTACCAAGAACAGAAGCGTGCAACCAGGTGCAATGATCAGTTTAAAGGGAGTTCGTTTATCAGAAAATATTGATTTTAGTATCCCTCCATTCTCTCCCGATTGTAGTGTTAAATCTGAGATTGTAGATGGAAATGGTCAAAAGACAGTTGACTATAAAGGAAAATTTGTAAAGATCAAATCGGCAAAGGATAGTATTAGGTTTATAGTTACCGAATTAGCCGATAAAGGAGCTGTTGGAGTTATCTATTATTTAGAGGGGGTTGAGTCGTTAGATGATTCAAAGACTGGAACATCTTACCAGATGAGAATACCTGTGGTGCAAGTGAGAGCCTCAGTTGCCACTAAAATGAATGATGGTGATTCATTTGAAGCAGACTATAAAGTAAAGCCAATTAAGGAGACCACTTATAATGTCATTGCGATCCTAAAAGCTCAAAATTCAATAGGTACAATATTAATTGGAGCTCATTACGACCATTTAGGAATGGGAGGGAAGGAGACTGGAAGTATGCGTCCAGACAGAAATGAGATACATTATGGTGCAGACGATAATGCGAGTGGCGTCTCAGCAATAATAGAAATAGGAAGACTATTAGCTAAGAGTAAAAAGGAGTTAAAATACGATGTAGTTATTGCTGCATTCGGAGCAGAGGAGAGAGGGTTATTGGGATCCTCTGTTCTTGCCGATACACTTGCTAAGTTGGATAAGCGACCTACAATTATGTTTAACCTTGATATGGTTGGCAGAATGGTTGGAAATAAATTTCAAGTAGGAGGGGTTGGTACTTTCAAAGGTGCCGATTCTTTAACTGATGTAATAAATAGGCAGATGATGTTGGGTTTGACAAAGACAAAAGATGGTATGGGACCGTCTGACCACGCATCTTTTTATAATAAAGGAGTTCCGGTTTTATACTTCACAACTGGAGTTCACCAGCAATACCATACACCAGACGACAAAGAGAGCCTAATTAATTATACTGGTATGACAAAGGCTGTAGACTATATCTATTCTATCGCGTTTGAAATTGCAAGCGGACGTTTTGCTCCTCAATTTACAAAATCAGAGTCTGACAGAAAAGAGCCCCAAAGATCTACATTTAAAGTAACACTCGGATTGATTCCAGATTTCACATACGAAGTTGGAGATGGATTTAGGATTAGCGCAGTATCAGACGGTAAACCGGCTCAAAAAGCGGGACTACTGGCTGGTGATATTATAAAGAGTATAAATGGCAAGGTTGTTGGAAATATCTACGACTATATGTCAAGACTAGGTGAACTAAAGCAGGGAGAACTTGTTGAAGTTGTCGTTAAAAGAGAGGGAAAAGAGAGTATATTTAAAATTCAATTATAATGGTAAAGAAATTTTTCATCTGGCTACTTGCTATTCTGATAACATTATCTGCAGTAGTTTATCAAAGAATGACCGGCCCAACTAATCCAAAAAGGGTGAAATTTGAGTTGGCAGGTCAAGAGTATTCCACAAAGTTGACACGAAGCCTTGAGACTCAAGTGACTTTAGAAGAGGCAAAAGGAGATTATAATTCATTGGGGAAGACAGAAGAGCTAAGAGTTATTATCCCAGATATACCCGAAAGTGCTACAGCCCAACTCTCGTACGCTAGATATCCAAGCAACGACTCATTGTCGACATTACAGGGAGTAAAAGAGGGAGATCACTTCGTTTTCACTCTACCTGCTCAACCACCTGCTGGAAAAATTAAATATTTTATTGAGATAGAGGATAATGGAACTAAGGTAATGGTCGACGATGAAAAGACACTAATCCGATTCAAGAACAGTGTTCCAGCTGGAGTATTGATACCACATATTCTATTAATGTTCCTTGCAATGATGTTTGCAAATTATACTGGAATTTTGTCGTTTACAAAGAGCGATAAGGTGAAGAAAAATGCAATCATTACAATAATCTTATTGGGAGTTGGAGGTTTGATTCTAGGTCCAATTGTTCAGAAGTTTGCTTTTGGTGCATTTTGGACAGGATGGCCATTAGGAGAAGATTTAACAGACAATAAAACCCTGTTTGCATTCCTATTCTGGGCAGCAGCAATTTACTTCAATAGAAAATGTAGCAGAAGATACCTTTATGCAATTGCTGCAATTGTAATGCTCCTCGTCTATTCAATACCACACAGCACAGCAGGATCTGAATACGACCACTCAAAGGGCGAAATAGTTTCTGGTCGATAGTATTTTTGTTTTAAGTAATTTTTTTGATAATAATTTTTTATTATATTTGATATCAGCAAGATGGGAGGTTTTTATGTCCTATAAAAATTGTTAACCTAAGTCCCATATTGTGTTTTAACTGTATTAGATATTAAGTTTTCTCTATTATCAAAAAATTACTTAACTATGAAAAAAAGCAGTTTATTATTTATTTTAATAGGAGTATTTTCTATAATTCTCACTTCTTGTGAAAAAATTAATTTATCAGAAGATGACGAAATTATAGATAAGAGTACTCTTAAAATCAGGACAGCATTAATCGATGCAGGTTATACTGGTATTTATAGCCCTAATTTATCTGCTTACAGCAGGCAGCATAATACCAAATCCGTTACTCAGCCATTTTTTAATTCTTTTGAATTATTATGGGACAAACCAATTAAGATATCACATAATGGATTTGATTTCACAATCATAGAGGTCTCGAACACCAAGCAGATTTCAAATTTTTCATTACCAACAGATCTACCCTTGCCTGGTTTTGAACGTAAAACGAGGGCATATTTGATAGGCAAAAGCAAGTCAGGGATCGATCAGATTGATTTTTTTGTCTTAACAGTCATTGGCATATCTTCGTTTCAACATGAAAAAGACGGATTTAATTTTTTTGATTTATCTCGCTTTAACGGAGTATTAATAACATCAGATGTTGAAGGCAATAATGCATCAGCGATACTATATGTATCAGGAAAAATATATAATTTAGAACCCAAGAGTTCTAGCAATCCAAAGGGAGCTTTTGCTGAATTTAATTTACACATAGGATCATCGACCGCTACAAAAGTGGAGACGATTATGTATGGGATCGAGGAGAGCTAAATACAATAACATTAGTTGCCTACAGAAAAGACCCTCTAGATATATTTCCTCCTCTTTGGACTGCCTATTGGAGCGATAAAGAAGAGCAGAAAGATTTTTATTTTTTTGGTGGTGGTGCAGAAGGAGGTGGAGGAGCTACCCCTGGTGGTGGTTCAGAAGGAGATGGAGGAGCTACCCCTCCTCCTCCGTTCAAGTATAATGTAATTCTAGGGGCAAGTGAAGGAGGAAACGTTAGTGGTTCTGGAGAATATGATTTAGCAGCTTATGTGACTGTTAAGGCTACACCATTACCGGGTTATAAGTTTGTAATGTGGACAGGCGATATAAGTTCCTCAACTCCAGAATATTCATTTAGGATAACTTCTCATATTAAAGCAGATGCAGTATTTCATAAGTTACTCCCTTGTGTTAGCCCCAATGAATCAAACCCTTTGCTAGAAATGGAAATACTCCCAACAAAAAATAATGGTGTTAAAGGCGGCCGATTTGGTTATGGTAGAGGCCGTTTTCATAAAGGCGTTGATTTATCAGCTCCAGTTGGCACTCCGCTTTATGCCATGTTTGATGGTGATGTAGTTTCTACAATTTCCAGGTATGATCAAAGTACGCCTTGGAAAAAATACCAAGAAACATATGGCTTGCAAGATGCTGCGGGTAATAGAGTTAATATAGTTTCAAAAGTTGATGGGAAAGATGTTGTATTTAGTTATTGGCATTTGGCAGAAGTTTGTGTAAAGAGAAATGATAAAGTTAAAGCAGGCGATATAATTGGGACAGTAGGTACAACAGGCAATGCCAGTTCTTCAGATTGTGCTGGTCCCCATCTTCATCTCACAACTTATGATAAAAAGGCTCACAATAAAAAGACGAAAGAAGAAGGGGATTATTATAATCCTGAGATTTTCCTATATACAAAATTTGATAATCAAGGTAAAGTCTCTAGACTTTGTATTGAGAAAAAGTAATAATAACAACAATAAAATTAAAGCAATATGAAAAAGTTAATTTTGACCCTATCGATTTTGTTGACAACAATTATTAGTTACGGTCAGCATCAAACTATAAGTGTAAATGGCATAGAGTTA
>JASDTB010000083.1:0-10700 GCA_041441455.1 Bacteroidales bacterium | reverse complement strand
TCAATTCCTTTAGCAGTATTAGTTAATTCTGGTTCTGCGTCCTCTTCGGAGATTGTCGCTGGTGCATTACAAGATCTAGATAGAGCGACAATCATTGGAGTAAGAACATTTGGTAAAGGCTTGGTTCAGTCCATAAGGGACGTTGGCTACAATAGCCGTATAAAATTAACTACTGCAAAATACTATACTCCAAGTGGAAGATGTGTGCAAGCTATTGATTATAGCCACAGAAATCCTGACGGAAGTGTAGGGAATGTTCCTGATTCTCTTAAAAAGGCATTTAAAACTTCTAAAGGCAGAGTCGTTTATGATGGAGGCGGAATTGCTCCAGATATCAAAGCAGAATCTGCAACTTATAGCAGACCAGCAGTGTCACTAGTCTATAATGAGGTAATGCATGAATTTTCGATGCTCTATTTTAAAAAACATGACAAAATTGAATCTCCATCTAAGTTTGTATTATCTGACAAGGATTACGAAGAGTTCATAAACTTTGCAGCTGAAAAGGAGTTTGATCATAGAACATCTTCGGAGGTAGAGTACGATCAGCTGATTGCTACTGCTAAAAAAGAGGGTTTATACGATGATTTAAAAGCTGAAATAGAAAAGTTGGAGAAGCTTGTTAAGTTGGGTAAAAAGGATGTACTCAGAAAGAATGCGAAAGAGATCAAATATCTTCTTGAAGAGGAGATTTGTAATAGATACTATTTCCAAAGAGGAAGAGTGGAGAGTATGTTAAGAAATGATCCTCAGTTGGATGTTGCGGTAAAAACTAAGCTGGTAAACTAAATTTTAATTACATAATGGTATTGGCAGATCTATTGTTTCCAAGGATTTGCCCTGTGTGTGGAGAGATTTTAAATAGGAGGGAGAGGGGTTTATGTCTTGGATGCTATTGTGATTTGCCTTTGACCTTTTTTTGGAACTGGAGGGACAACCCTGCAGAGCAGCTCTTCTGGGGCAGACTTTATACAGAGGCTTGTGCTTCTCTAATCTTTTATCGAGAAGATTGTCCTTATAAGGCAATTATACATGATTTTAAATATAACTCAAGACGAGATTTGGGAGATTACCTAAGTTCGTTATTAGCTCAAAAACTAATAACCTCCGGAAGGTTTTCTGAAATTGATTTGATTGTACCTGTTCCTCTTCATTGGTATAAAAGGTGGAAAAGAGGATTTAATCAGTCTCAGATTATTGCAAATAGTTTGTCTCGCATTCTAGGCATCCCTGTAGCTAATAATGTCTTAAAAAGAAAGAGGTTTACTTCTACTCAAACTCGAAAGACGCACGATCAAAGATGGCGGAATGTTTGTGGAGCTTTTGAATTAAAGAACATAAAATCTATTGCTGGAAAACATATTCTTTTAGTTGATGATGTTCTCACTACAGGGGCGACACTTGATGCATGTGGAAATATTATTTTAGCATTAGATGGCTGTAAAGTCAGTATTGCCACATTAGCTTTTGTAGAATAATTGTTAAGTTTGTACTATGATTGATTTTATTAAAATAGAGTTAATAGATATTATCGACATTTGTATGGTCGGGATCCTGATTTTTCAAGCTTACAAGCTGATAAAAGGGACCGCAGCCATGAATATTTTCACAGGAATTATCGTATTCTATTTTATTTGGCTTGTAGTAAAAGCGCTGCATATGGATTTACTAAGTGCAATACTTGGCCAGATAATCGGAGTTGGTGTCCTAGCGTTGATAATTCTATTTCAGCAGGAGATCCGAAGGTTTTTATTGAGACTCGGATCAAGATATATGGATTCTAGAAGGAATCTAAGATTGGTTAATGCTCTATTGACAAGTAAGCAAAAGGGTCTCTCTGTGAATTCTCTGGGAGAGCTCACTCAAGCATGTAGAAGAATGTCTGAGACTAAAACTGGTGCACTAATAGTTTTATCACATCAATCATCTTTAGAGTTTATTGTTGATACTGGTGATAGAGTAGATGCGAATATTAACAGACGACTCATCGAGAATATATTCTTTAAAAATGCCCCACTACACGATGGTGCAATGATTATTGCCGATGAGAAAGTTATTGCTGCAAGATGCACCCTGCCAATTACAGAAAACCCAAACATACCACCTCAATATGGTATGAGACATCGTGCTGCTGTTGGAATCTCAGAACACACTGACTCTTCTGTAATTGTTGTTTCTGAAGAGACTGGAAATATCTCATTTGTTCAAAACGGAGAGATAAAACGAATGAATAGTATAAGTGAGCTTAGGCTTGCAATTGAGAATTCGTACAAATAGACTCATCCTCTAACTCCTGGCGACTTCTAGCTCTTCTTAGTTTGAACTTCTCCTCTTTACGATTTATTAGTCGTTTGATGTTGCTTATGTGAGTCAACCAGATTACTAGAGCAATGACAATGCTAAAGATTTTAAGGGTTAAAGTCATTTGTGGTTGAAGCCATGCAAAAAGGGAGTTGACAAAAAATGGGAAGCAAGAGATAGCAACGATTGCACTTAAGGAGATGTAGCGAGTTAAGATGAAGCACAATGTGAAGATTGAAAAACAGATTAACACAGCTAAAGGATGGATTGCCCAAAGCAGACCGGTTATTGTTGCAACACCTTTTCCCCCTTTAAATTGATGGAAAATCGGGAAAATATGGCCCAAAACAGCCGAAAGGCCTAGTACAATTTGCGCCCCTGTAAAAGGATTAGTCCCGGGATTAAATTCTGTTAAAAATGCAAGACTTGCGGCCGCAACCCCTTTCAAAGTGTCGAAAAAAAAGACAAACAGAGCAAGTTTCCACCCAAGAACACGTTGAACATTATTTGCACCAGGGTTTTTACTGCCATAATTTCTCACATCAACTCCATAAAAAAGTTTGCCGAATCTTATTGCTCCCGACAAAGAGCCAATTAAATATGCAACAGGAATTAGGAGAAGATCGAGAGGATTCATTCAAGTTTTAATTTCGCGCTAAGGTATAAACTTTTATCTTTGCAAAGAAGAAAGGTACAATGACAACGACAGAAAAACTAGAATTTAAACTTGGGTTCGATAAGGTAAGAACCATGTTGGCGACAAGATGTTCAACATCTTACGCTAAGGAGATGGCTCTTTCCTTTAAAATTTCATCATCGAGTGAGTACATCGTAAAGTTATTGTCTCAGACTGATGAGATGAGAGTAATATTGATGCTCGAAAACTCATTTCCCGATCAAGGTTTTGTAGATGCAATCCCTTTTTTAAAACAATTAGAGGTTGAGTCTGCATACTTAGATGTGCCTGAAATTACAAGACTTAAACAAGCTTTAGATACAGTACGTTCAATTGTAGCTTTTTTCAAAAACACGAAAGAAGGTAGTTATCCCGAGCTGAAAAAACTGGTAGAACCTGTAATCCTATTTCCAGAAATTCTCAGAAGGATTGATTCTCTTATCGATAAATTCGGAGAGATACGCGATAATGCCTCGCCAGAACTGCAGCACATACGCTCCCAAATAAGAGAAAAGGAGTCATTGATCTCCAAAAGAATCACTTCGATTCTAAAAAAAGCGCAGGCCGAAGGGTATGCAGAAGAGGATGCGTCTGTTGCAATCAGAGACGGACGAGTTTTAATACCAGTTAGCTCTGCAAATAAAAGAAAAATCCAAGGATTTGTTTACGATGAATCGGCTTCTGGTAAGACCTCTTATATTGAACCGATGGAGATTGTGGAGCTTAATAATACTGTCAGAGAGCTTCATTTTGCCGAACAGCGAGAAATTCTCAAAATACTAGTTCAGTTTGCAGATTTTTTGAGGCCATACCTTGCTGAGTTGATGGAATCTTCGATGTTCTTATGTGAGATAGATTTTATAAGAGCTAAAGCATCGGTAGCATTGCAAATGAATGCTGGGAAACCAATAGTCTCAGACAGAAGGGAGATTATTCTATCAAAAGCTCGTCATCCCTTACTTGAAATGGCTCTCAAAAAAGAGGGAAAGGAGATTGTTCCTTTGAGTCTTTCACTAGATAGTGACAAAAGAATACTATTAATCTCTGGCCCAAACGCTGGGGGTAAATCTGTGTGTCTTAAGACAGTTGGATTACTTCAATATATGGTGCAATGTGGAATGCTGATTCCTGCATCTGAAACATCGGAGCTTGGCCTGTTTACAAGATTTTTTATCGATATCGGAGATGAGCAATCTCTTGAAAACGATCTAAGTACATATAGTTCCCACTTGACAAATATGAAAAATCTGTTAGCGGGAGCAGACGACCGGACTATGGTTTTAATCGATGAGTTTGGATCTGGCACTGAGCCCGTTGCTGGAGGCGCTATAGCAGAAGCAATATTGGCAGAACTAGAGCAAAAAGGGTGTTTTGGTGTGATTACTACTCACTATAGTAATCTAAAATTCTATGCTTCGAGTAGTAGGGGTGTGCTAAATGGAGGAATGCAATTTGATGTTCAAAATATCAGACCGCTTTTCAAACTTGAGACAGGTACTCCTGGTAGCTCTTTTGCTTTTGAGCTTGCAAGAAAAATTGGTCTTCCCGAAGATGTAGTTAAAAAAGCAGAGGAGAAGGCTGGAACAGAGTTCGTCGATATGGAGAGACACTTGAAAAAGATTGCTCGCAACAGACGAATGTGGGAAGAAAAATTGGCTAAAATTAAAAGTACCGACAAAACACTTGAGAGTATAACCGATAAGTACCAGAAAGAGTTATCGGATTTACAGGCTTTAAGAAAGTCTATTTTAGAGCAGGCGAGAGAAGAGGCGAAGACAATTTTGGCTGAGGCAAACAAAAAGATTGAATCAACAATTAAGGAGATCAGGGAGAGCCAGGCAGAGAAGGAGAAGACTAAAATTGTGAGAAGAGATCTTGATCTTTTTGCTAAAGAGGTCGAGCAAAATAGGGAGGACGATAAAGAGGATAAAATTGCTAAGAAAATGGAGCAACTTCTTCGAAGAAAGGAGAAGAAGGAGCAGAGGAAAGAGAGAGTTGCTGCTAACGGAGGTGTTGATCAAAAGATTCAAGTTAAAGCAAAAGAGGTAGATACTGTAATTAGAAAAGGTGATAAGGTTAAGATTAAAGGGGGCTCACTAATAGGCGAGATTATAAGAATAGAGAAGGGAGAGGCAAGTGTTGCTGTTGGCAATATCATAAGTGTGATGTCTGAGAAGAATTTAGAGAAGATCTCTAATAACGAATATTCTCAGACGGTAAAGAGTCAAGTTAAGAAGAGCACTTACGATACTTCTGGAGTTTCCGAAAGAAAACTTAACTTTAAGCCCAATATAGACATTAGAGGACAAAGGCTCGACGAGGCAATGGATACAGTAAGTCGCTTTATTGATGATGCTATAATGCTTGATATGAGCGAGGTGAGGATATTGCACGGTAAGGGAAATGGAGTGTTAAGAGAGGAGATCCGAAAATATCTCAAAACTATTGGAGGAGTTGAGTCGTTCCGCGACGAACATATTGAAATGGGAGGTTCTGGCATTACTGTTGTGAGGCTAGAAAAATAAATAACAATTTAATTCAATTGCTATGAAGAGAGTGTTTAATATTTTATCTGTATCAGCTGTAGTTGCGCTGATTCTAATCTCGTGTACCAAGAAAGAGGAGTTAATCATGCAAAATGCGAAACTTTTTCTTGATGCCTATTTTAAAACAGATTATAACGCAGCTAGTCAGTTGTGTACAAAGTCTCTTGGAGATGAGTTGTTGATCTCACTTCGTGACTTTGACAACATGGAGTCGGGAGTTAAAGATGTTTTGATGAGACAAATCAAAGAGGTTAAGACTGAGATTTTAAATGTAGATTCTAAATCTAATAAAGATACTGCTAGAATAACTTACAAGATTTTCACTCCAACGGTACCTGCGGGAATCGAAAAGAGCCTTTCTATGGTGAAGGTCGGTAAAGAGTGGAAGGTTGGAGAGCTAGGTAGATGATAGAGCTTCTCATCAAGTTTTGTGTAGTTGGAGGGTCCGGAGTTTTTGTAGATTTCGGAATAACATATTTGCTAAAAGAGAAGTTTTCACTTCATCGATACTTTGCAAATACAGCAGGATTTTTCTCTGCCGCTACATCAAACTATGTTTTAAATAGAGTTTGGACCTTCAATAGTACTAATCCTGCAATAGAGAGAGAATTTACTTCTTTTCTCTTGATTGCTATCATTGGATTAGTTATAAATACAATTGTACTCTACTTTTTATCAGAAAGAGCGAAATTCAGATTGATACCGCAAAATGCAAGGATGAGATTTTATCTGTCTAAACTTTTTGCAACAGCCGTTGTTACAATTTGGAATTTCTTTATGAACTACTTTTTTACCTTTGCATAGTACCGTGAAATTTTTTGATACCCATACACATTCGGAATTTTCTCCCGACAGCAGATTGTTATTGACAGAGATGGCCGAATCATTTTCGAATGGTCTTCTCTCTGGAATTGTTGTTACCGACCACTACGATGTAGATGTTCCAGAAGGAGTTCGTCCATTTGATTTCGATCCATTCGAACAACAGTCAAAAATCGACGAAATCTCAAAAAGCTTCGGTGTGGAAATTTTAAAGGGAGTAGAGCTAGGTCTTCAAATTAATTCTCTTGATAAGATTAGTAAGTTTTCATCTCAATGCGATTTTGACCAGATAATTGCCTCTGTTCATTTTGTCGACGGAATTGACCCATATAGTGGAGATTACTATCAACGCCACGACTACAAATCGGCCTATACTAGATATTTAGAGACTATTTTAGAGAATATTAATACATTTAATAATTTCGATATTTTAGGCCACTTCGACTATATTGTAAGATATTCTCCATACAAAGAGAAGACAATCACAATGAAACAATATGGTGATTTAATGGAGGAGATTTTTAGAAAGATTATCTTTTCGGGACAAGCTTTCGAGATTAATACCAACACATATAGAACAAGAAATGGTGAGACACCTATTCTAGACCCTAGTATTTTGGTGAGATATAAGGAGATGGGAGGGGAGATTATTACCCTTGGATCTGATGCTCACGAAAAAGTTCGAATAGGTGAAAAATTCGAAGAGATGTCGGAGTATCTCAAAAAGTTTGGATTTAAATATTTAGCCTACTATAAAAAAAGAAAAGTCAATTTTTATAAAATTGACTAATCACTTTTATTTCTTTTTTATTGGTCTCCCTTTTCTATCATATTTCCCAATAAGTTTCATGTATTTAATGAACTGCTCGGGAGTCAGAATTTTATTGAAAGACTCTTCTGTCTTCGTTTGCCAGAAATCACGGACATTATCATATCCCGAAATTGTCTGTCTGCCACCTGCCTTCATCTTTTCAAACTCTCTACTTAACGCAGAAAAATTAGTCTGAAGAGTTGAGTCTACAAGGAAAAACTGTTTTTCAGTAAGGTTCAGGTCTTTTTTATACTTCTCTGCCTGTTCTGCAGCAATCTCTACAGGAGTCTTTTGTTTTTCAGGCTCTTGAGCGAGTAATGTTGTATTTGAGAGTGTTAAAAAACAGAAAATTATAAATAAGAATTGTTTCATATTCTAACATTTTAATAAACAAAATTAATATTATATTTGTGAAAAGAGCAATGATTATAATAAACAATACTCAATAATTATGAATAAAAAACAAATTTTTACTCTGTTCCTTACTCTTATTTTTATGTCGGTTCAAGTTTCTAGTGAAGCTTGTTCAAATATATTAGTTAGTAAGGGAGCTTCTAAAGATGGATCTGTACTTCTGTCTTACTCTGCCGATTCCCATATTTTATATGGAGAATTATATTATAAAAAGGGGAATGTTCATGCTCCAGGAACAATGCTTAAAATATATGAGTGGGATACTGGAAAATATTTGGGAGAGATCGCTCAAGCACCAAGAACATACAATATGGTTGGGAATATGAATGAGCATCAGGTTATCATAACTGAAACTACATTCGGTGGATTACCTCAGCTTGAAGACACAACTGGAATCGTTGACTATGGATCTTTAATTTATATAACTCTTCAAAGAGCTAAGAGCGCAAGAGAGGCAATCAAGATTATGGCCGATCTAGTTAATGAGTATGGTTATAGATCATCTGGTGAGTCGATTTCAATTGCCGATAAGAATGAGATTTGGATTCTTGAGATTATTGGTAAAGGAACTAAGATGGTTAATGGAAAGAATGTAAACAAAGGTGCTGTTTGGGTTGCAATGAGAATCCCAGATGGATATGTTTCTGCTCACGCAAACCATGCTCGTATTACTCAATTCCCATTAAATGATCCGCAAAATTGTCTATACTCTCCAGATGTTATTTCATTTGCTAAAGAGTCTGGGTTATACAAAGGTTCTGATAAAGATTTTAGCTTTTCTGATGTCTATGCTCCGCTTGATTTTGGCTCGATGAGAGGTTGCGAAGCAAGAGTATGGAGTGCTTTTAATATTATGGGAAAAGGCAAGATTGGCGACAAACCGTCAGATTTTTATCTTGATTATGCTATGGGGCATAATGCTGCAAACAGATTGCCTCTATTTATCAAACCTGCAGAAAAGATCTCTGTTAAGGATGTTGCTAACATTATGAGAGATCATTACGAAGGTACAGCCCTTGATATGACAAAAGATATTGGAGCTGGTGGACATGCTCTTCCTTACAGATGGAGACCTATGACTTTCAAAGTTGATGGTGCTTCGTATACAAACGAAAGAGCTATAGCTACTCAGCAAACAGGTTTTTGGTTGGTTGGTCAATCTCGTAATTGGCTTCCAGATGAAATCGGAGGTATTCTTTGGTTTGGAGTTGATGATGCTGCTACTTCATGTTTAACTCCTATTTATACTAGTACTTTGAAGGTTCCTGAGTGCTTTGCAGAAGGTAATGGCCATATGACTAAATACTCATCTACATCGGCATTCTGGATTTTTAACAGAGTTACAAACTTTGCTTATTTACTTTACGACAGAGTTGCACCAGAGATTAGGGTAGCTATTGAAGAGCATGAAACTGCTGCAATGGATAGAACGCCATCTGTAGATGCTGTGGCAATGAATCTTTACAAAGAATCTCCACAAAAAGCTAGAGAGTTTTTGTCGGATTATACAGTAACAACCGCTCAAAGTATGTTCATGAAGTGGAAAAACTTAGATGAATATTTACTTGTAAAATATATCGACGGTAATGTTAAAAAACAAGATAAAAATGGTTGTTTCCTTGACAACGGAAGTGGACGCAATATTCCTGCATCGCCTTCGCAGCCAGGATATTCTGATATGTGGAAAAAGGCTGTAAAAGAACAAGCCGGAGAGAGATTGAAGGTGAAAGAGTAGAATCAAAAAGTCGGACTTAGTTCCGACTTTTTTTTTGATTTTTTTAGGGACAGTTTCTGTTATGTTGTTCTATATATAAAGTAAAATATATTATATGAAAAGAACAACATCAATTATTATCGCGATTTTAATATCGATTTCCTTACTTGCTCAAGAGTCTAAAGGAGTTATATTTGAAAGTGGCACATTATCGGAGGCACTACAAAAGGCTAAGAAAAACAAAAAGAGTAGAAATCTTGTTTTCCTCGATTGCTACACAACTTGGTGCGGACCATGTAAATATATGGCTAATAATGTATTCACAATTGAACGTGTTGGTAATTTTTTCAATGATAATTTTGTCAATGTGAAAATTAACATGGAGAAAGGAGAGGGTATAGAACTCGCAAAAAAGTATCAAATTAAGGCATATCCAACGTTTTTAATTTTGGATAGCGATGGAAATGAGATAAATAGAATTGTAGGTGGAGGTGAAGCTGATCAATTTATTGAAAAAGTTAAAGGTGCCCTGGATATCAATTCGACTCCAAAGAAAAAGAGAGAGGTATATGATTCAAACAAAACTTTTGAAAATGCATTAACATATATAAATGCATTGAATGATTCATATTTATCCGAAGAGTTGAACTCTTTCATTGTAACATTATTTCCTACATTGAAAATAAAGGAGAGATATTCCGAAAAATTGTGGCCTTTCTTATCTCAAGTGTTAAGCCTCCCAAATTGTAAATTATTAGATATAGTTATAGCTGATAAATATTATGCTGATCAATATTTGTCTAAAAAACAGTTAGATGAAGTGATTTGTAGCTCTGTAAAATCACAGATTGCTCAATATGTTTCTGGTAAAACAGAGAATAATGATACAATTGCTATAAAGAAGAATATTAATGTTCTATTATTACTGGCGAATAATGATCAGACAATAAATTACTATGTAAAAATCTTTGATTTATATAGTCAAAATAAATTTGAGCAAATTTCTAAGCTATTTGATGCTAATTCAATAATGAGAATGAGTTACTACGATAGAGTAAATCTTGAAAGATTATACATTAATACCAAAAATTTACCAAAAGAGGCAATATCAAAATACTTTCAAAACAAAGCATCATATTTAAAATCTCAATATGAGCAAGCAACAGCCACTGCTGAAAAATATATGAAGTAGTTGGTTAATTTAACACCAGATTAAAATTGTTATGAAAAGAGTATTAGGTACTATTATCACGTTGTTGTTGTCATTAAGTTTGTATTCACAAATAACCACACAACCAATAACCTGGAAAAGTGAGATAAAAAATTTAGATAAAAATATATATGAGATTTCTGTAATAGGAACATTTAATAATAATGAATGGCATATATATGATTTAGGACCATATAGTGAAGGGC
>JASDTB010000082.1:0-10885 GCA_041441455.1 Bacteroidales bacterium | reverse complement strand
GGGAGCGTCTGTACTCCGACCGACCTTGTCTTTCCTTACATTGTTTTCATTGTTGGTTCTGACATGTCTTTTGCTTTCGCAAAATATGATGAAAGCTTAAATCAAGATTCATTAAAAAAACTTGTAAAAAGGTCTGCATTAATCTTTGTAACTGGACTTGCTCTTAATGCCTTTCCTTTTTATCCTACGACTCTAAATCCCGATTTGTCGTTCGGCGAAAATTATATCAATTATCTGCAAAATCTAAGAATTTTCGGTGTTCTTCAAAGAATCGCACTATGCTATTTACTTGGCGGATTTGTTGCACTTTGGCTACATAAGCCTAAGAAGATAATTGTAGGCATGTCTGTGCTACTTGTGCTTCACACATTGATTTTGGCACTTTTTGGTTCTGGCGATCCATTTTCTTTAGAGGGAAACATTGCTGGTGCTGTTGATGTTGCTCTTGTTGGAGAGACTCATGTATATCACGGATTTGGCGTTCCTTTCGATCCAGAGGGAATTTTAGGTGTACTTTCGGGTAGCGGTACAGTTCTGCTTGGATTCTTAATTGGAGGTCTTATCAGAACTAGCTCTAGCAAAAGTGATGCTGTTGGACAGCTCTACACTTATGGATTGATTTCACTTGCAATCGGTGTTGTTCTGAGCATTTTCTTACCTATCAACAAACCGATGTGGACTGCATCTTATGTATTTTATGCTGGTGGTTGGTCGATAGTAATGTTGGCTTTCTTTATCTATTTTATAGACATCAAAGGAAAAGAGAAGGCCTTCTTCCCGTTCAAGGCTCTGGGTTTAAATCCACTATTTGCCTTTGTTATGGCAGGAGTGTTCGCAAAAGTTCTTGGAAGAGTTATCAAGTGGACAGAGATGGCAATTCAGCCCGATGGAACAATGAAAGAGGTTACTGTCTCAGCTGCTAAGTGGCTATATAATAACCTATGTGTAAGTATTTTCGGCGATAATGAATATGCATCTTTGATGTATGCTTTGATGTATGTTACTGTGTTTACATTAATGGCTATTGTTCTATATCGTAAAAAGATAATCATCAAACTCTGATATGAAATTTATCGGTTTGCTGTCCGATACTCATTGTTATTTCGACGATAAACTTCGTGAGTTTTTTGCCGATGTAGATGAGATTTGGCATGCAGGAGACTTTGGTTCTGTAGAGACTTCTGATTTGATTGCTTCTTTCAAACCACTTAAGGGTGTCTATGGAAACTGTGACGATAGTAAAGTTCGACTAATACATCCTTATATTCAAGCTATTGAATGTGAAGGAATGAAGTTCTTGATGATTCATATTGGGGGGTACCCTGGAAGATATGATTATAAAGCCCTACAACTAATTACTGCCTATACTCCCGATGTCTTTATTTGCGGACATTCGCATATTCTAAAAATTGTGAATGACAAAAAATACAACATGCTCACAATAAATCCGGGAGCTGCTGGTATTCAAGGATTCCATAATGTAAGAACTGCTCTTAGATTTAAAGTGGACAACGGCAATATCAGCGACATGGAGGTGGGAGAATGGGATAGGTAGTTAAGATTCTCTCTTAACTTTCTCTTTTTGCTTGTGTCCAATATTTTTCGAACCTATAAACTCAAACGCATGATAAAAAAATTATTAACACTGTCATTTCTGCTCATATTGTGCTTGACATCTTATGCACAAAAGGGGCAAAAAGCCAATTATGAGCTAGCTGCTCGTTTTTCTCCAAAAAAAGTGGGGAAAATGGTTTTCTCAACTACTGTATCACCTAAGTGGTTTAAAAATTCTGATAAGTTTTGGTACACTTACCAAACTAATCAAGGTACATTCTACTATGTCGTAGACCCTGTTGCGGGAACAAAACGCCAGATCTTCGATAATGCTACGCTTGCTGCTCAACTTACAGAGATTGTAAAGGATCCCTTTGATGCTCAAAACATTCCAATTCAAAAATTAAAATTGGTAGACGACAAAAAGTTCACTTTTGAGATTAAAAGCACTGCTGAAGTTGACACTAAAGATGAAAAAACAGGCAAACCAAAAAAAGAGAAGAAGATACATGGCTTCGAATACGATTTAGCTAGCGGCACTTTAAAGGAGGTTAAAGATTATAAATCAGACAAACCTTATCCAAGATGGGCTAACATTTCGCCAGATAAGAAATATGTAGTCTTCTCAAGAGATTTCAATCTATACTACATGGATATGGAGAATCTCGAAAAGGCTCGCAAAAATGAGGACGACTCTACAATCGTAGAACATCAACTAACTAAAGACGGCACTAAAGAGTTTGGATTTGGGTCTGGAAATTATGACTTTTATGCCGATGCGAAAGAGAGAAAGAAAAGAAGCTCTGCTTACGTAATCTGGTCACCAGATTCAAAACATTTTGCCTTTATCAGAACTGACAACAGAAAGGTTAAGGATCTTTGGGTTATTGATGTTCTTGCAGAACCTCGCCCAAAATTAGAGGCATATAAATACCACATGCCTGGCGAGAGTACATCTCCAACCGACCATTTATATATCTGTAATATTGAACAGAAATCTTTCAAAGAGATTAAAACCAAGGCATTCAAAGATCAAGATCTGAGAATTCAGATGGAACCAATCAAAAAGAGAGATATGTCTGATGATTTCGTCCATTTAGTTTGGCTTGGAAATAAAGACAAATTCTATTACAATAGAGTTAGCCGCGATCTCAAGAGAATGGATGTTTGTGCAGTAGAACTTGGTGCTGACACTTCGAAAGTGATTATCGAGGAGAGAATGAATACATATATCGAGGTGCGCGACAGTCGTCTTGTAAAAGAGAGCAAGGAGATTATCCATTGGTCGGAGAGAAATGGCTGGGCACATCTTTATCTATATGACGAAAATGGTAAATTGAAAAATGCAATCACATCGGGAGAATACCATGTTGAAGATGTTGTAGCTGTTGATCCTGTTCAAAGAGTTGTTTACTTCACTGCAAATGGCCGTGAGCAAGGAGAGAACCCATATTACACTCATCAATACAGAGTAAATTTCGATGGATCAAACCTTAAACTTCTTAATGCTGGTGACTTCCATCATGAAGCAGCATATAACGATAATGGTAAATACTTTGTAGACAACTATTCACGAGTTGACACAGAACCTAAGAGCGCTCTTTATGACAATACAGGAAGAAAAATCCTAGAGTTAGAAAAGACTGACCTCAGCCAATTATTTGCTGCCGGTTACAAATTCCCTGAGAGATTTAAGGTTAAAGCAGGAGATGGTGTAACAGACCTTTATGGTGTAATGTATAAACCTTTTGATTTCGACTCAACAAAGAGATATCCTATTATTGAATATGTCTATCCCGGACCACAAACTGAAGCTGTAAACTTCGCATGGAGCAAAGGTATGAACCGTGTTGACAGACTTGCACAATTTGGATTTATCGTAATCACTGTTGGTAATAGAGGAGGACACCCTGCAAGATCTAAATGGTACCACAATTATGGTTACGGAAATCTTAGAGATTACGGTTTAGAAGATAAAAAAGTCGTTGCAGAGCAACTGGCAGCTCGTCATAAATTTGTAGACATCAATAGAGTTGGCATCCATGGCCACTCGGGTGGAGGATTTATGTCTACCGCAGCAATTCTAACATATCCTGATTTCTTTAAAGCAGCGGTCTCTTGCGCAGGTAACCACGAAAATAATATCTACAATCGTTGGTGGAGTGAACAACATCATGGTGTGAAGGAGGTAATTTCCGAAAAAGGAGATACTACATTTCAATATAGCATCGATAAAAATACTCAACTAGCGAAAAATCTAAAAGGTCATCTACTGCTAATCACTGGAGATATCGACAACAACGTTCACCCAGGTAATACTTACAGAATGGTTAATGCATTGATCAAAGCAAACAAACGCTTCGATATGCTTGTTCTGCCTGGTCAAAGACATAGCTTTGGAGAGATGGATGAGTATTTCTTCTGGAAGATGGGAGACTATTTCTGCGAGCATCTTCTTGGTAATTCTAGAGAAGAGGTTGAAATCCCACAGATGAATAATAACTAGCCCATTACAAGGCTTATAATTTATAATACACTATATGTAATAATATAGTGTATTTTTATTTTATTGTTTTTCTGTTTTTTACATACGAGAGAACAAAGCAGGTATAAAAAGTGTTTTTTTGTTTTAGATTTGTTTTCTTGTAAAATGTAATAATTATTAAAGAATGAAAAAACTAACACTTTTTCTTGTAGCCAACTTGATAGGTCTAGGACTATTGGCTGAAGGTTACCAGATTAACCTTCAAAGTACCCGCCAGCTAGGTATGGGACATTTAGGAACAGCTCTTAAACTGGGCAGTGAAAGTATGTTGTTCAACCCTGCCGGCATGGTTTACATGAATGGAAAAACTGACATTTCACTAGGTGCCAACGCAATATTTTCAAAAGTAACTTATACTAAAGGTGCATATAGTGCAAAGACTGATAATCCAGTAGGTACACCTATTTTCGGATATGCTGCATTTAAAATTTCAGATAAATTAGCTGCTGGTATAAGCATTAACAACCCAGTTGGTAACAAACTTGTTTGGCCAGAGAACTGGAGCGGAGCACACATCATCCAAAATATCAAACTTGAATCTTTCACAATTCAACCAACACTTTCATATAAACTAACCGAAAACATCAGTATTGGTGCTGGACTTATGATTGATTTTGGTGATTTTGAATTGTCACGCAGTTTGATTCCAATCGGAGGACTTGCCCCACTAGCACAAGCATACCCAACCTTGGCTCCTGTAATCAACAAATATAGCACTGAGGCTCCAGTAGTTGCTACTCTAGAGGGCAAATCAAAGATTGCTTTTGGATACAATATTGGTGTTCTATTCACAGTCTCTCCAAAAGTAAACATTGGTATCTCTTACAGATCGAAAGTTCACATGGACGTAAATGAAGGAACAGCTACCTTGAAATATGCTGGTGATGACCTAAAAGCTGTTATTGCGCAAGTTAACACAGCTGTACCTGGAACAATTCCAATTCCACCAATTGACAAAGCTACTTTCAAAGCTACCCTACCTATTCCATCAAACATCAATCTTGGTGTCTCATACCAACCAACCGAATGTTTACTTCTATCTGCAGAACTACAACATGTTGGATGGAAAGCTTATGACTATCTTTACATCAATTTCGACAACGCAGCTCTTCCAGATATCACATCTAAGAAGAACTACAAAAACACAATGATCTACAGATTAGGTGGTGCATATAAGTTCTCAGACAAATTCACTGCTAGATTTGGTGCAATCTACGACACCACTCCAATTGATAAGACTCTTTACAACCCAGAGACTCCTGGCGCAAATAAATTTAGCCTTACAACTGGTTTCAGCTATAAGCCAACTGCTAAACTATCACTTGATTTTGCATTCCAGTATCTAAATGGTGCCAAGACTTACGGTTCAGTTCCAGATCCAAGAACAGGCAACCCTACAAACACATTCTCGGGAGATTATAAATCTATCGCGTATATCCCATCTTTCGGAGTGTCGTTTTTGTTCTAAAATGAGTACTTTTGCATAGATGAAAACAAGTCTATGCCAACAATTATAAATACAGAGGAATTTCTTGGGAGAGCTAAGTCTCTCCCAATTATTGATGTAAGGTCCCCGGGCGAATATGACAAAGCACATATTCCCGGGGCCTTTAATTTACCACTCTTCAACGACGAAGAACGAGCGGTTGTGGGCACGTATTACAAACAACGTGGTAGAGTTCCAGCAGTGCAAAAGGGGTTGGAGTTTGTCGGACCAAAGTTGAAAGAGTTTACAAAATTTGTACTTAAATTAGATTCTCCCGAAGTATTAGTCCATTGTTGGAGAGGCGGAATGCGCAGTTCTGCTATGGCCTGGTTGTTAGAGACTGTAGACATTAAATGTACTCTGTTAAGAGGTGGATACAAAGCCTACAGAAACTTTGTACTTGATTCATTCGCAAAAGATTATAGATTCATCCTTTTGGGAGGTTGTACCGGATCTGGAAAGACAGAGCTTATCGATTTGCTTATAAAAGCGGGAGAACAAGCAATTGACCTAGAGGGCCTGGCGAATCACAAAGGATCTGCCTTCGGGGCAATAGGTCAAGAACCTCAGCCATCATCAGAGTATTTTGAGAATAAATTGTCCGAAGAGCTCCTTAAGTTAGATCCAACCAAACCTATTTGGCTCGAAGATGAAAGTAGAAATATTGGGAAAGTCAATATTCCTCAAGCCTTTTGGGACAATATGAGAACTTCACCCCTAGTCGTTGTCGACATCCCCCACGAAGTGCGTCTAGAGAGACTACTCCGCGACTACGCAGTCTTTCCTGCAGAGAAATTGGCAGAATCAATCAAGAAGATTGAGAAACGATTAGGCTACGATAAGTGCAAATTTGCCCTTGATGCTTGTCTTGCTGGAGATACTCGCACTGCAGCATCAATTTGCCTCGAATACTATGATAAGGCTTACAATAACCAATTAGAGACTCGTTATGGAGAGAGACTAAAGTCTATGCCTCGAATATCGAGCAGCACACTAGATAATTCAATAACATTAGAAGATTTAATACATTATGGCAGAGAGAAATACTAATGAAAAAGTAGCAATTTTCATCACTCGCGAAGGGATGGGAGATGCTCCAGAACAGCTATCACAATTATTGGTAAAGAACTATCTTACACTTTTACTATCGGAGGAGAGAATCCCTTCATATATCTGTCTCTATGCAAATGGTGTTAAATTAGCTTGCGATGGATCATCAGTAATTGATGAATTAAAAAAACTTGAAGAGGCAGGAGCTAAAATTGCTCTCTGCAAGACGTGCTTAAATTATTTCAATCTTTTAGATAAAGTTCAGACAGGAACAGTTGGAACAATGCTTGATATTATTGACATCCAGCATAATTCAACTAAAATCATTAATTTGTAGAGATGGAAAAGATCAGACTAACCCAATTCAGCCCTGGAGCAGGATGTGGATGCAAGATAGCTCCGAAAGATTTAGAGGAGATTTTAAAAAACAGTAAATCTCAGAAGCATTTTGAAAATCTTCTGGTTGGTAACGACTCGAAGGACGATGCTGCTGTATTCGATATTGGAGACGGAAAGGCAATTATCAGCACTACAGACTTTTTCACGCCTATAGTTGATGATGCATACAACTTTGGAAGAATTGCTGCAACTAATGCAATTTCTGACATCTATGCTATGGGAGGAAAACCGATTATGGCAATTGCTATTTTAGGTTGGCCTTTAGATAAATTACCGGCAGATGTTGCTGGCGAAGTTATCTCAGGTGCAAGATTTGTCTGCGACAATGCTGGGATTCCATTAGCTGGAGGTCACAGTATCAGTAGTGCCGATCCTATCTTCGGTCTTGCCGTAACTGGGATTATCGATAGTGCAAAAGTGAAGCAAAACAATAAGGCAAAAGAGGGTGATACTCTTTATTTAACAAAACCGATAGGCATAGGTTTGGTTAGTACCGCAGAGAAGTTCTCTGTTGCAGAAGAGAGTGATAAAAAAATAGCTCTGGAGCTTATGACATCATTAAACTTTGTTGGGGAGCACCTGTCCAATATTGAGGGAGTAAATGCTCTTACCGATGTAACAGGATTTGGACTTTGCGGCCACGGGCTTGAGATGGCAGAGGGAAGTGGACTTTGTGCCGAGATTGTTTTTGATAAAATTCCAAAGATTCCTGGTGTAGCAACTTACATCGAAAAAGAGTGTATCCCTGGAGGCACTTTTAGAAACTTTGCTAGCTATGGTCATAAGATCTCCCCTCTTGATGACTACAGAAAGGCGATAGTTTGTGATCCGCAGACAAGTGGAGGTCTGCTGATAGCTGTCTCTGCAGAAGCGATTGATGATGTGAGAGAGACTGCAAAAAAATATGGAGTACCATTACACGAAATAGGAAGAATGAAGAGAAGGGAGAGTGACTACTCGATTGAGATAATTTAACGAGCAAAACCCAATAACCCCATTATATTATGAAAAATTTATTTAGCTTGTGCATTGCTTTGATCTTCTCGGCTATGCTCTTTGGTCAGGAAATCAAGACAGGCGCAGAGTCGGTAAATGAGTACCTTCCTCTTTTAAAGGGTAAAAAGGTAGCTGTTTTGAGTAATCAAACTGGCATCATTGGCAAAACCCATCTGGTTGACTCCCTCGTTGCTCTTAAAGTAAATGTTGTAGCCATCATGTCTCCTGAGCATGGATTCCGTGGCGACGCAGATGCTGGAGAACATGTATCTAGCTCTGTCGATCAAAAGACAGGTATTCCAATTAAATCTCTTTATGAGGGAAACACAAATAAACCTTCTGCCGAATTGATTAAGCAGATTGATGTTCTTGTTTTCGATCTTCAAGATGTTGGTGTTCGATTCTACACATATCTCACTACGATGGCGAGAATGATGGAGGCTTGTGCCGAAAATGGCAAAAAGATGATTGTTCTTGACAGACCTAATCCTATTGGATTCTATGTTGATGGCCCTATTTTAGACATGAAACACAAAAGTGGTGTTGGTTGGTTGCCAATTCCTGTTGTTCATGGGATGACTTTAGGTGAATTAGCAATGATGATTAATGGTGAGAAATGGCTGACTAATGGAATCCAATGCGATATTACCGTTATCAAGTGTAAGAACTACACTCATGAAAGTATGTATACGCTTCCAGTTAAGCCGTCTCCAAACCTCCCAGACATGAGATCAATCTATCTCTATCCTTCAACCTGCTACTTCGAAGCTACTCCTGTAAGTCTTGGACGTGGTACCGATAAAGCATTTCAAATGTATGGACATCCAAATATGAAAGGTTATAGCTTCTCATTCACACCTAGAAGTATTCCTGGGGCTAAATTCCCGCCTCAACTAAACAAAGAGTGCTTTGGTGTTGATCTTAGAACAACCCCTTCGATCGAAGAGATTAATAAAACTGGAATCAACTTAGAATATGTTATTGATGCTTACAAAAATTTAAATCTTGATGATCACTTTTTCCGTTCGTTCTTTGAACTTTTAATTGGAAAAAGCTACGTAAGAAAGATGATCATGGAGGGTAAAAGCGCGGCTGAAATTAAGGCTATGTGGGCAGATGATGTTGTGAAGTTCAAACAACAACGCAAACCATATTTACTATACCCTTCAAAAGACTAATTTTCTGAATCCATTATCTAGAACAGATATCTGAACTTTGAGGCAATCATCGGGCAGTATCTGTTCTATTTTTTCGGGCCACTCAATTAAACAGAGTTCGCCACTATAAAAATACTCTTCAACTCCGATATCAAATGCCTCTTCGGGCTTATCAAGTCTATAGAAATCGAAATGGAAAATCGGACTTCCATCTTCTGCTGCATATTCATTCACTAGCGTAAAAGTTGGACTTCCAACATTATCTTCTACTCCCAAAACATTGCAAATCGCTTTGCAAAAAGTGGTCTTTCCAGCTCCCATCCCACCATAAAATGCAATCACCGAAGAGTCTCCCTTCTGCATTAAAAACTCCTTAGCCGCAATCTCAATATTCTCTAACGAATCAATCAAAATCTCTTTCATGCCGCAAAATTATAAATAATTAAGATTTTTGAGTTTATCCCAACTAAATCTTTCTTTAATACAATTTACAAATTATACAATAAAATGAACAGAACCGATTGTAAATGAGAAAGGACAAAAAAGCATGTACAGTCAGTTAGGGAGAAGTTTATAATTATGTTTATTGATAGAGTGGAAGCTTAAAGGTAATAGTTATCTCAAAACAGGTCTTAAAAAAATATTCCTTAAATATTTGGGTAAAATATATATAAATCATAACTTTATGCTGCATTGCCCGCGTAACAGCTACTCAACTCATCTTTTTTAGAGGCTGAGATAAGTCTGTTATACATTCAAGAGTTGCCTGGGGGCAAAAGCAGACTAAAACACGCTATGTTAAACCTTTATAGCCAATGATTAAGAATTCAAGATATGCAGATTTAGTCCAAAACGAAAAAAATAAAATTATGAATTTTAGAGCTTCTTTCTGTGACCCTTTCAAACCCGATGTAATTGAAATCGGAACGATTGAAAAAGAAAAAATTATTGAAACATTTGAGAAAATACCATGGAATGGACTTCTCAAAAAAATGGAAACAGCCGAAGAAAGTGAAATCTATTACTCACCATCTCTCGAAGTTGAAAACAAAGAAAATAAAAATGGAATATTAGTTTCTTTTGTGGGCATAGAAGAGTGGTACATATTTTTCAAAAGGCCTAAAATGGTTAAAAAATTATTTGGACTTATAGAGAAAATGAACGAAAACTATACTACAGAAATCAGAGGTCAGACCGAAAAAGACGCAAAAGATTGTTTTAAGGCTCTAATAAATAACGATCTGAACTTCCTCGAAGAGAAAATTAAATAGATGTATATTTAGATTTTAATTACATTTAACTAATATTTAAAAGGCGGCTAACTCCCCAGCGTAAGCAAGGAAAGACCGTTGCGGGGCATTAAAAAGAAAAACATGACACTATCCCAGCAATTGCCTTTTAGATACATACATACTCTGACCAATTTTCATTATTTAGAGCAACTTTACAAACCCATTTACTTCTGAACTGGTTCTGCAGTTACAGTTGGAAAATTCAGGTTTCGTATTTGTTTTATTTTATATATCATTTATTTTCTTTCTTTAAATTAATTATTAGACAAAAATTGCACTGACATTTACTCCGACTATCTCACTCTCCTGTACTGAATCGCTTCGGCGAGGTGCGTAGTCTTGATGTTTGTGGAGTTGTCAAGATCGGCGATCGTTCGGGCTACTTTCAAGATTCTGGTGTAGGATC
>JASDTB010000081.1:0-10960 GCA_041441455.1 Bacteroidales bacterium | reverse complement strand
GAAAAGGAGAGCAGACACACCTTCCGTCATTTTCACCATAATACCCACAAGGGCAGGGATTCATCGAAGCAACCAACATAAAGTTACTGGGGTAGGTTATTTTGTGTTTCATCCTTGAGATTGATATCTGTCTATCTTCGAGTGGCTGTCTGAGAATCTCCAAGACATGTTTAGGGAATTCTGCGATTTCGTCTAGGTAAAGGACACCATTGTGAGCTAAAGATATCTCACCTGGGAGAGAATTAACACCTCCACCAGTTAGGGCGTAAATGCTCGAAGAGTGGTGAGGCGATCTAAAAGGTCTCTCTTTAATTAATCCGCCCCCTTTATATTGTCCACCCCCCGCAACAGAATAAATTTTGCTGGTCTCTACAGACTCGTCTCTGTTCATTAAGGGCAAAATAGAGGGAAGTGCTTTTGCGAGGAAGCTTTTACCTGTGCCGGGTGATCCATTCATCAAAATGTGATGTGCCCCAGCTGCCGCAACCTCCATTGCTCTTTTTGCACCACTTTGCCCCTTAATATCGCAGAAATCGTACTCTTTATAAAGTCTGACATTATGATTCTCAGACACAACTTTCGACAATGGTTCTATCCGACCCTCGCCCAACAAAATTGAGACAACCTCCTCTAGATCGTGCACACCATAAATCTCAATCCCCTCAATCTCTAGCGCCTCGGCTGCCGATTCTATCGGAAACAGACATGCAGCAAAGCCCTGTTTTCTAGCATGCTCTGCCACAGGGAGCACTCCTCTTACAGGTCTAATCGAACCATCAAGCGCCAACTCTCCCATAATCATAAATTTCTCAATATTAGGAAACTCATGCTGACCAGAGGCACATATTATTCCTGCTGCAATTGCTAAATCATAGGCAGAGCCCTCCTTCTTTAGGTCCGCTGGTGCCATGTTAATTACAATCCGTCTGCCAGGGATCTTACACCCTATAGATTGTAGCGCAGTAGTAATTCTTTGTTGACTCTCTCTGACTGCACTATCTGGTAATCCAACTAAATAAAAACTTATTCCTGGTGTAACATCTACTTCAATTGTAACAGTCACAGCATCAACACCAAGGCATGTTCCACAATATGTTCTGCAAAGCATTTTTATTTCAAATCTACTACTCAAACATATCTTAAACAATCACTTACGAAAGTTATATCGCTTTTTAGAAAAAGAATATCCGATTCTTAAATTATTTGTAGATTTGTGTATGATGAAACCAATTTTTGAAATCCAATCTGACGAAAGAAATTTCTCTGAATTCGCTCGAATTATGTCTAATTCTGAGCCTTGGATTACTTTAAAAAAAGGCTATGAAGATTGTTTAAAATCACTCTCTGGTGTAGCCAAAACTGTAGTTGCAATCAAGGTCAATGACCAAATCGCAGGAGTTATTGTAATTCAGGATGCAGGCTCATTCCGAGGCTATCTTCAGTCAATCTGCATCTCTGCAGAGTATCGCGGCGCAGGAATTGGCGATGAGGCCCTTCATTTTTGCGAATCACACATATCTACATATTCAAAGAATTTCTTTCTTTGCGTCTCCACTTTCAACTCAGGCGCAATTAAATTTTACGAAAATCACGGATTCAAAATCGTTGGTAAGTTAGACAACTTTGTTCTAGACGGATTTGATGAATATCTAATGAGAAAGACATTATGAGCGAACTTGTCAATATAGTTTATAGCGATCAGCTACAAGATCTCAACTCTCTCCTCCCAAAGGAGAGAACAATTTTTACCGTTATAGACAACAATATAACTCACTGGTATTCTGATATTTTAAAGACCCCTACATTGGAGATTGATGCATCTGAAAAGATGAAATCATTTTCAGGAGTTGATTCAATTACACGTTTCCTTCTAGAGAACGGGGCAGACAGATCTAGTTTGCTTGTTGGTGTTGGAGGCGGAACTACTACAGACTTAGTTGCTTTTTGTGCATCAATCTACATGAGAGGAATCGATTGTATTCTAGTTCCCACAACTCTTCTAGCTCAAACCGACGCTGCTATTGGGGGAAAAAACGGGATCAATTTCGAAGGATACAAAAACGTATTAGGCACAATTAGACAACCTATTTCCACTCTAATTTGCCCACAATTTTTAAAAACGCTCAATAAGGACGAACTCTTGGAAGGGTTAGCCGAAATGTTGAAGATCTTTATTATCTGCGATCCGTCTGCATTTAGAAATTGTGCCGATCTTGCCATTAAAGAACGATTCGACTCTGCAAAATTTTATGATCTAGTAAAGCTTGCCGCAGACTATAAATCACAAATTGTGACAAAAGATCCCTTTGAGAAGGGAGAGAGAATCTTGTTAAATCTTGGCCATACATTTGCTCATGCCTACGAAAAGGTATTGGGAGTAAGTCACGGAAAAGCAGTAGCCGCTGGTATTATTGATGCATCATTCCTCTCTTCAATGCTAGGAATTGCAGACATCTCAATGGCTAATACAATCTTAAGAGAATTTACCGAAATTGGATATGAGACCAATTTGATAGCTAATAGTGAGAAGTTAAGCGATGCTATTTTGAAGGATAAAAAGAAGAGCTCCAACCACATCCAATTTATTCTTCCTAAAAGCATTGGTAATGTAGTAGTTCAGAAAATAGAAACAAAAGATCTAACTCAGATGTTTTATGATTTGTCTAAGTATAAAAAACAATAATATAGAGGAGATTGAAGCTCTTTTGCCAAAATGCGATTTGGCAGAAATCAGGCTCGACCTTGCAAACCTTAAGGATTGTGAGATTTGCAGACTTTTTTCGTCAAAAAGGGCATTAATTGCAACATGTAGAAGTTCCGAAGAGCTATCTATCGAAGAGTGTCGAAGACGACTTTTGATTGTTGTCAAATGCATGAGAGAGAACCCAGGCGCCTATACAAACAAATACATAGACATGGATATAGATGAACCCCAAGAGTTTTTAGAGGAGTTCATCCAACTATGTAAAATTGCATCAATAAAGCTAATCTTATCTAAACATTTTCACACATTTACCCCTCCAAAAGAGGAGCTATGTGAGACAATTAAATACATGGTTTCATTGGGAGCTGATTTGTGTAAAATTGCAACTTATGCAAGTAAAATTGATGACTGCTCAACAGTTATCTCTCTTTACAGAGAGTTTGATCCCTCTTCATTGTTAGTTTTCTGCATGGGAGACAGAGGCAAATTCACAAGATCTTTGGCAGTTCAACTTGGTTCTCCATTTCTTTACGTTGCACCAAATGATCAAGAAGCTACTGCTTCAGGTCAGTTTACACTTGAAGAGTATAACAAATTTATCTCTCCCGATAACTATCCTTTTGAATTCAAAAGACTCTCAATCTTTCCCAGAATTACAGCTCCTGCTTCAAAAAGCCACTCCCAAAGAGCAATAATTGCGGCATCCCTTGCCAAAGGGAAGACCAGAATCTATGGATACACTCCATGCAACGACAGCGAAGGTGCAATCGATCTCTTTAGTAAGTTAGGAGTGTCGATTAAGCGAGTGGAGAGAGGTTTTTACGGAAGACCTCCGTTAGCAGGAAAATATAGCGGCGCTATTAGTACTGCCTTCAGCGAATTAGAGCAGGATTATCTTGAGATCTCTAGTCCTGGCTTTTTGGAATTGAAGGAGATGGTAAAAAACTCCACCAATGAGATTATCATAAACACAAAAGAGTCTGGACTTTTGAGTAGAATCATCATTCCTGTTGCAGCAATGTTAGTGAACGAAACAGGAAAGTCTATAGTAATTGACGGGGAGGGATCACTGCTCACTCGAGATATGAGTGAATGTGTCTCTGCGTTGAATCAAGCTGGATTTAAAACACACTCTGAGTCACCCAACACGAATAAACCTCAGCTACCATTAAGGATATCTGGCAATTTAACAAACAATACTATCCACATTAATGGAGAGTATGGATCTCAACTAGTATCTGGTTTTTTATATGCACTGAGTTTTGCAAACAGCGTTTCTAAAGTACATGTTTCCAATCCAAAAAGCACTCCATATATTGATATTACCGCTACTACACTCAAAAAATTTGGTGTTTCATTCGAAAATAGAGATTATAAAGAGTACACTATAGCACCTAATCAATCTTTTATCAGTCCTCAAAACATAACAATTGAGGGAGATTGGAGCTCTGCGTCGGTTCCATTAGTGATTGGTGCCCTCACCGATGGCATAAAGGTCTCTAATTTAGCACTAAAAACAGGTCAGGCTGATGAGAAAATCTTTGAAGTCCTGAAATTATCTGGAGCCAGAATTACTCAGGAGACAGAGTTGTCGAATGTATTAGTGTGTGGAGATACCGACAGCAGCTATCAAATTTCAGAAAAAATGAACTCCGATCTTAAAAATATGATTGAGGTCAAATCAAAAAGTGGAAGCCTCAAGCCTTTCGTCTTCGATGCCTCAGACTCCCCAGACCTTTTCCCTGCCTTGGTTTTACTTGCCCTACACTGCAAAGGAACTAGCACTATCAAAGGAGTTAGCCGTCTTTTCAACAAAGAGAGCGATAGAGCAGCTGCGCTTTTTGAGGAGTTCACTAAAATTGGAGCAAAAATTGAAATTCATGGAGACGAAATGAGTATTACACACTCGGTTCTTAAAAACGGCAGCTGCAGTGCTCACAACGACCATAGAATTGCAATGGCTCTAATTGGCTCTGCGTCTTCGGGGAAGCACATTGTAAGATTAGATAATATCAATTGCATAGACAAGTCTTTTCCAAACTTTACAAAACTCTTTATCAATTAAGTCATGAATGTAATCGGAAGAAAATTTATAGTTTCAATCTTCGGAGAGTCTCACGGAGTCAAAATTGGTGTGGTGATAGATGGAGTACCTGCTGGAATTGAATTGTCGGAAAATGATTTTTTAGCTGACCTGCAAAGACGTAAAAGCGGAAAAATTGGAACAACTCCTCGTATTGAGGATGATCTCCCCCAAATTGTAAGTGGTGTTTATAATGGTTATACAACAGGAGCTCCATTAACTATTCTTTTTTCCAACAATAATATCCGATCTAAAGACTATTCATCTATTATCGACACTCCGCGTCCAGGTCATGCAGATTTTGCTGTAAAAACCAAATTTAAGGGGTATAACGACCCAAGAGGCGGAGGACACACTTCGGGAAGACTCACTTTATCTCTTGTTGCGGCAGGAGTGGTTGCTAAAAAGATTATTTCGCCAGTGTTGGTTGAATCGGAGATTCTTTCAATTGGAGGTAAAAATCCATGGGATAATATTCTTAATATGGCTGTCGAAAATGGGGATTCCCTTGGCGGTATTGTTGAGTGTAGAATTAATGGGCTTAAAGTTGGTATTGGTGATCCATTTTTCGATAGTGTGGAATCTAAAATCTCACATCTTGCCTTTTCTATTCCTGCGATTAAAGGGATTGAGTTCGGATCTGGATTTGCTGCAGCCTCGATGAAAGGTTCGGAGCATAATGATTCAATTATTGATAGTGAAGGTCATACTACAACGAACAACTCAGGAGGAATTAGTGGAGGAATCACCAACGGAAATCCTGTCGTATTTCGTGTTGCGGTCAAACCAACATCAAGTATCTCCTTAACTCAAAAGACAATTAACTTATCTACAGGTAATGTTGATGATCTAAAAATAGAAGGGAGACACGATAGCTGCATAGCCCTTCGTGTCCCCGTTGTATTAGAATCTATTGCAGCTATTGCAATAGCTGATTTACTCTCTTAAAATTTTAAAGATTATTTTATTACGGCACCTGCAACAGCATTTGCCACTAAAGCCCTAAGTCTTACCACACTACCCTTATCTTCTGGGTGTACTCTGTTTGTCAAAAGAATAACAGATATTTTTGCTGTTGGGTCGATAATCAATGAGGTTCCTGTATATCCTGTGTGACCAAAAGTCTTTTCTGGGTGGAACAAATTGCCATTATTTGATGCATACGGAGAGTAGTTGTCCCAACCTAACGATCTTCCAAGGCTCTTTACCTGCTCAGGAACTCTTGTCATCGTATCTACAGTTAATTTCCCTAAAATTCTCTTTCCATTATATGAACCGCCGTTCATCAATGCAGCTGCAATAATAGCTAGATCTTCTGCATTCGAAAAGACGCCTGCATTTCCAGAGTTACCATCATTCATCAATCTTGCTAAAGGATCATGAACTTTCCCGCAAAGCACACTGCCATCTTTTTGCTTTTCTGTCGGAGCGCACATCTCTAAGGTCTTTCCAGTTGGATTATACATTGTGTGTTTTAGTCCTAAAACATCAAAAACATTCTTCTTAGCATATTCGGCAAGTGTTACTCCTGTAACATTTTGCAAAATGTTTTGAAGTGTGATAAAGTTCAAGCAACTGTATTGGAATTTTGTAGTAGGTTTAAAATCACGTTTGCAAGTTGATATATATTCCATTAGGCCTGCTGGATTTGGAGAACCATATCTCTTTACTAGCTCATCAGCTGGTGCGTATGGTGGTAAACCTGACGAGTGAGTTAAAAGATCAACAACTCTGATTTCGATCTCTTTACCAGTCTCTGGATCGATATATCCTTTGAATCCAGGAATATAATTTGCTACATTGTCTGTTAATCTCACTTTTCCTTGTTCAATCAATTGCATAAATGAGAGTGTTGTTCCAATTGATTTACTTACCGAAGCCATGTCGAATACAGTGTTTACATCCATCTTCTTAACCTCAGGTAATACCGATTTATTACCATAAGCTTTTAGATATACCATTTTTCCATCTCTAACAACAGCTAGAACTGCGCCTGGCACCTCTCCTGTTTTTATAGAATTATTAATGATTGCGTCGGCATTTGCCAATTTTTTTGGATCCATGCCTGCCTGAAGTGGAGTTGTTCTTGGCAGTGGCTGCGCAATTACAATGCTTGTCAATAACAGGGCAAAAAGTGATAACAATGACTTTTTCATTATAATTTGTTTTAGGTAGTTTATATAACAGACACAAATGTATCGAAAAAGTAAAAACCAATCACAATATTCAGATGGATTTTCTTAAAAACAAAAAGAGACAACAAATTTCTTTGCTGTCTCTCTTTTATTGATTGCGAAATACTAGTTTTCGCCGTTGTCTCTGTTTTGTCTTCCGCGACCTTGGTTTCTTCCACCTTTCTTGTCACCACCACGGCCTCTTCTATCGCGACGGTCTGAACGACCACCTTGATTTGAAGAACCTTGAGCGCTAACTGAATTAGCAGTTACACCAACGTTTGGAGAAAGATCACGTTTACCGTATACTTCACCATTGCAAATCCATACTTTAACGCCTAATACACCAACTTTAGTGTGTGCTTCTGCGTGAGCATAGTCGATATCTGCACGGAAAGTGTGAAGTGGAGTTCTTCCCTCTTTGTAAAGTTCTCTTCTCGCCATTTCAGCTCCACCAAGACGACCGCTTACAAGTACTTTGATACCTTCAGCACCCATTCTCATTGTAGAAGCCATAGCCATTTTGATAGCACGACGATAAGATACACGACCTTCAACTTGACGAGCGATATTGTTAGCAACGATATTAGCGTCAATTTCTGGTCTTTTTACTTCGAAGATATTGATTTGAACCTCTTTGTTAGAGATTTTTTTCAACTCCTCTTTTAGCTTGTCAACCTCTTGACCACCTTTACCGATAATAATACCGGGACGAGCAGTGTGAATTGTTACAGTAATTAACTTAAGTGTTCTTTCGATAACAATTTTAGATAAGCTTGCTTTTGCTAAACGAGCATTAAGATACTCGCGGATCTTTGCATCCTCTAATATTTTGCCAGCATAGTCAGTTCCACCGTACCAGTTAGAGTCCCAGCCACGGATAATACCAATGCGGTTACTTATCGGGTTTGTCTTTTGTCCCATATTATTTTTGCTCCTCTTTTACGGTTTGACTTTTTTTACCTAGCACGATGGTAACGTGGTTCGAGCGTTTACGGATACGAGCTGCACGACCCTGAGGTGCTGTACGAATACGCTTAAGAGAACGACCTTGTCCAACCATGATTGATTGTACGCAGATATTTCCATTCTCAAGTTCTTTGCGATCAGCTTCGTTTTTAGACTCCCAGTTAGCAATTGCTGAACGTAGAAGTTTCTCTAGACGAACTGAGGCCTCCTTTTTGGTATATTTTAAAATATCCAAAGCACGGTTAACTTCAACACCTCTGATGATGTCAGCTACCAAGCGCATCTTTCTAGGTGAGGTAGGAACATCATTCAGCTTCGCGATAGCTGTTTGTTTCCTTATTTCTTTATGCCTTTCGGCTGCTACTTTTTTTCGAGCTCCCATTATTGTGATTTATTTACACATTAATTATGTTAACGATTACCCGAGTGACCTTTGAAGGTGCGTGTCGGTGCAAACTCACCAAGTTTGTGACCAACCATGTTTTCAGTAACATAAACAGGAATAAACTTATTTCCATTATGAACTGCTATGGTATGACCAACAAAATCAGGTGATATCATACTGGCGCGAGACCATGTTTTGATTACCTCTTTCTTGCCAGCTTCATTCATGGCAAGTACTCTTTTCTCGAGACTAGCCTCAATGTAAGGCCCTTTCTTTAATGAACGACTCATAATTCTATCAGTTAAATTCCGTTATTTTTTCCTTCTTTCAATAATAAACTTCTTAGTCGTCTTCTTAGGGTTACGTGTCTTGTAACCTTTAGCAGGTATACCTTTCCTTGAACGAGGGTGACCTCCGGATGCACGTCCTTCACCACCACCCATTGGGTGATCTACAGGATTCATTACAACACCACGGTTACGAGGTCTGCGACCCATCCAGCGTTTACGGCCTGCTTTACCATCAGACTCTAAGTTGTGATCTGGATTGGACACTGTTCCAACAGTTGCGCGGCAAGCTGTAAGTACCATTCTTGTTTCGCCTGAAGGCAATTTAAGAATAGCGTGTACACCTTCACGTGCAGTTAATTGAGCGTATGCTCCTGCACTACGTGCCATTGCAGCACCTTGACCAGGACGAAGCTCAATATTGTGAACTAGTGTTCCAAGAGGAATTTCCGATAGAGGTAGAGTGTTACCAATTTCAGGAGCCACACCGGGACCTGAGGCAATCACTTGGCCAACCTTAATTCCGTTAGGAGCAATAATATAGCGTTTTTCACCGTCAGCGTACAATACTAATGCAATACGAGCACTTCTGTTTGGATCGTATTCCACTGTTTGTACAGTTGCAGTGTACTTATCTTTATTTCTTAAAAAGTCTATTACACGGTACATTCTTTTGTGACCACCACCGATGTAACGCATTGTCATCTTACCTTGTCCGTTACGACCACCCGACTTGCGGATAGGCTCCAACAATGATTTCTCAGGAGTAGAACAAGTAATTTCGTCAAATGCGCTTATAGACTTATGTCTTGTACCGGGAGTTACCGGTTTAAATTTGCGTATTGCCATGGACTTAAATGTTACTGTAGAAATCTATCTTATCTTCACCGGCAAGAGTTACAAACGCTTTTTTAAAGTGATTTGTTCTGCCTGACAATAATCCCGCTTTTGTGAAGCGGCTTTTGCGTTTTCCGTGGTAGTTAACTGTATTAACATCTAATACCTTAACACCGTACATCTCCTCAACCGCAGCTTTAATTTGCAATTTATTCGCATCGCGGTCAACTTCAAAACCGTAACGATTCAATTTCTCGCCTTGAATCGTCATCTTTTCTGTTACTAAAGGCTTAATTAAAATTCTCATCGCTTTACGGTTTAATTACGTCCATATTGTGCCTGCAATGCATCCTGAACTCCTTCTACCATGATAAGAGTAGTAGCGTTTACAACATCATATGTGTTAAGCTCGTTAATGCTTATCACTTTAATATTTGGAAGATTGCGTGACGATAAGTAAATGTTTTCGTTGTTCTCTGGAAGTACAAAAAGAATCTTTCTGTCGTTAACTTTAAGATTTTGAATAATCTTGATAAAATCTTTAGTTTTTGGAGCTTCCATTGCAAATGACTCTACAAATGTCAATGCGTCTTCTTTAACTTTGTAAGAAAGAGCAGAGAAACGAGCCAATTGTTTTAGCTTTTTGTTTAGTTTAAAGCTATAGTCTCTTGGTTTAGGACCGAATACACGACCACCACCAACGTAGATATTAGCTTTGATACTACCGTGACGTGCACCACCAGATCCTTTCTGACGAATGACCTTCTTAGTACTATAAGCAACTTCCCACTTCTCTTTAGATTTGTGAGTACCTTGTCTTTTGTTGGCTAAGTACTGCTTAACATCAAGATAGATAGCGTGATCGTTCGGTTGAATACCGAAGATGCTCTCATCAAGAGTCACTTTTTTTCCTGACTCTTTACCGTCTATTTTGTAAACTGATAATTCCATAGTCGCTTATTCCTCCACGATTACATATGAACCTTTGGCACCAGGAATAGATCCTTTAACCAGAATCAAGTTATTCTCAGGGATTACCTTGATAACTTTAAGATTCAAAATTTTTACTTGATCACCACCCATACGGCCGGCTAATCTTTTTCCCTTAAATACGCGAGAAGGCCATGAAGAGGCACCCATTGATCCGGGAGCACGAAGGCGGTTGTGTTGACCGTGAGTTTGTCCTCCAACTCCGCTGAATCCGTGACGTTTCACAACGCCCTGAAAACCTTTCCCTTTTGAAATTCCTGTAACATCTACCCATTCCATAGCATCGTGAAATACATCAGAAACGGTGATAGTATCACCTAACTGCAACTCTTTTGTAAAGTCGTTTGAAAACTCTACAATTTTCTTCTTAGGTGTGGTTTGTGCCTTTGCAAAGTGGCCCATAAGACCACCGCTGGTGTGTTTTTCTTTTTTCTCGTCATAGGCAAGTTGTACAGCGGCATAACCATCTTTTTCTACTGTACGAATTTGCGTAACAACACACGGACCAGCCTCAATAACGGTGCATGGAAT
>JASDTB010000080.1:0-10969 GCA_041441455.1 Bacteroidales bacterium | reverse complement strand
CTCTTTGAGTCTCTTCTCCAGAACAAGCTTTTTTCGAGTGCTTATTGCTTGTGCCACAGCAAGACAATCTCATGGATCTATATTACTTAATGGAACAATTAACAACTTTACGTGCAGAGGTTGTTCAATCACTTTTGGAAGGGTGTACTAATAATAAAGTGAAAAGATTATTCCTATATATGGCTGAAAAGGCAAATCATAATTGGTTTATGGATATTGATACAACTAAAATTGACCTTGGTACTGGAAAATACCAACTCTCTTCTAAGGGTGTATATCTTCCAAAATATAAAATCACCATGCTTCAAGAATTGCACGCTTATGAATAATGTGTATAAAATACAAGTTGGTTTGTTAATTAAGATTTTGCCTCTTTTGTACCGTATTGAAGAGTTTGCAATTCATGGTGGCACTGCAATCAATTTGTTTATAAAGAATATGCCACGTTATTCTGTTGATGTAGATATTACATTCATTCCTATAAAAGACAGAGAATCAAGTTTTGCTGAGATAAATACACTCTTGCTAATTCTTAAAACACAAATTGAAAGAGCGATACCCAATATTAATATTATTCACAGACCTTCAACTTTGAAATTATATTGTACATCAGATGGTGCAACTGTAAAGATTGAAGTAAATGGTACAAAACGTGGAATTATCGGTGACGTATTAGTACAAGAACTTTGTTTAAAAGCCCAATCTGAATTTAATGCAATTTGTAAAGCTAATATTGTTCCTCTCTCTCAGCTCTATGGAGGTAAAATAGCAGCAGCTCTCTCACGGCAACATCCACGAGATTTGTTTGATTACAAGTATATGGAACTAGACAGTTTTGATGTCGTAAAAGATGGCCTTATGCTCAGTTTGCTTGGTAGCGATAAACCAATAATTGAATCGTTAAATCCAAATTTAACAAATCAGAGACTGGCTCTGGATAATCAATTCAAAGGAATGACAGATACCTCATTCTCGTACGAAGACTTTGAAATAACCAGAAATGATCTGATCACTAAAGTAAATTCTTTATTTGATAAAGACGATAAAGAGTTCCTTTTATCATTTGAGATGGGTGTTCCGTTATGGGAGAAATGTTGTGCAGGGGATTTAAGTAATCATCCTTCGGTAAAATGGAAACTCCAGAATATTCTAACATTAAAATCTTTAAAATCTGCAAAATTTAACAAAGAAATTGATAAATTTCGAGATTACTTAGAATTATAAATTCAACAATCATTATAGCATTAACTATCACTCTCCACACTTCGCTTTTAAAAATTAAAACCTTCCCCATTGTACTAAAACACGCAAATACAAATGTGGTATTACACGTCTTTTACGCATATTGATATATTAAAACATTAATAAACAAACATTTATTTCGCATACTTCCACTCACACCCCTCAAGGTGATCGTTGATAAATCCCGACGCCTGTAGATGGGCGTAGCAGATTGTAGATCCGAAAAATTTGAATCCTCTCTTTTTCATGTCTTTACTCATCGCATCCGAAACAGGAGAGAAGGCCGGAGCCTCTTTTAATGACTTAAGCGAGTTGATAATTGGCTTATTATCTGGGAAGAACGACAGGGTGTAGTTGTAAAAACTACCGAACTCCTTTTGAATCTCCAGAAAATGTTTGGCATTCGAAATTGTAGCCTTGATCTTTAGACGATTTTTAACAATACCGTCGAACTGCATCAGTCTCTCTACATCATCGTCTCCCAGCTGAGCGACCTTCTCTGCATCGAAGCCACAAAATGCCTTGCGATAGCCTTCACGTTTGCGCAGAATAGTGATCCAACTCAGCCCCGCTTGCGCACTCTCAAGCACAAGAAACTCAAAAAGGGTCTTGTCGTCTGTCACCAATTTACCCCACTCCTGGTCGTGGTATCTCATATACAGCTCGTCGGTCCCGCACCAACCGCAGCGTCCATTTATGATGTCTTGCATAATCTTTAAAATCAAGCTTTTTACTTATTTTTTTATCTTGTCGAAATACATATAAATCTACGAATTGAAATTATTAATTGCAAAATGATATAGTTATCTTTGCGCCCAATATGAATAAAACCTTTCAAGATTTAGGGGTCGAAGAGACTATTCTAAAGGCTGTTGCGCAAGAGGGCTATACCGAACCAACTGAAATTCAGCAGTGCGCAATTCCGGCTATTCTCCAAGGGCGAGACGTTATCGCCTCTGCGCAGACAGGTACTGGCAAGAGCGCCGCCTTCTGTCTGCCGATATTGCAGCTGCTTGCAAAAGCTAAGAGCGATGAGGGATACCGCGGCATTAGGGCGTTAATCCTAGCACCAACGCGCGAGTTGGCAGTGCAGATCGAAGCCGCCTTTGCCACCTATGGAAAACATTCGTCTCTCAGCCAGACCGCTGTTTTTGGAGGCATCCCTCGAAAGGTGCAGATAGATTACCTTAGCCGCGAGATTGATATCCTTGTCGCCACCCCTGGGAGACTCCTCGATTTGATCGAAAGGGGACATGTCGATTTGTCTGCCATTCGCCATTTTGTTTTGGATGAAGCAGATACGATGCTTAATCTTGGATTCATGGATGATGTTCAGCGGGTAATTAATCTCCTTCCTAAAGATAGGCAGACGCTCCTCTTCTCTGCGACGATTCCTCCCGAAATCTCCGCACTTGCGCAGGCGATTTTAAGGAATCCCGAAAAAATTGTTGTCTCTCCTAAGGTGAAAACAGCAGTAGGGGTGAGGCAGGAGCTCTATTGGGTGTGCAGCGACCATAAGTTGTTTCTACTTAGCTATATTCTTAAAATTAAGGGGATAGACTCGGCGTTTATCTTCACAAGTACAAAGAGTAGTGCAGACAAAATTGCGCAGACGCTCTCTATGCAAGGTTTTCCTGCTGAGGCGATTCACAGCGACCGCACTCAGCGCGAGAGGGGAGAGGTGCTTGAACGTTTCAAATCTAGAGAGGTGCGTTATCTAGTTGCCACTGACGTTGTTGCCAGAGGTATCGACATCGACGGGATTTCGCACGTGATAAATCTTGAGCTACCTCAGGAGCCCGAAAACTATATTCATCGGATAGGTCGTACAGCAAGAGCAGGTGCCGAAGGCGTAGCTATAACGCTTTGTGATCCTAAGCATCAAGACAAAATCAAGCAGATTGAAAAGCTAATCGATCAAAAAATTCCTGTTATCTCAACACACCCCTTCATCAATTCTGTCCGAAAATTTCTACTTAAAAAGTAGTTATTTATTCTTGAGAAACGATTTATAGCTTATACCTATTGACCAGATTGTCCAAGCTGTGTAGAGAAATCGCTGTTTTAGCCCAAAATAATCAGATAGAATGTCGGGGAAGTAAACAAGAAATCCCAGTCCAAAAAGTACTGTGCAAATAATCACAAGAGTGTTGATTTTAATAACGTCTCTTCTTTTATACCAAAAGAGGAGAGTCACTAACGGTGCAAAGATGATCAAAAGCATTGGCAGACCTACATAACCGTGTTCTGGTAGTGGCATTGGGTATAATCCCGGCCCAGCGAGAAATGAGTACATTAAAAAGAAAAAAAGAGGGACTTTATTCAGATTTTTCTCTTTGCAAAATCTCCATAATCCTACAACAAACACAATGTTGAATGCAGAACTCAACACTAAGCCTATTGTGAAAATATACTGTGACTTTGTTCCTAATGCTCCCAATTCGCTTACCATCCAACTTAAATAATTATAACCATCTATCATCGGCGCACAAATTAAGGTTGTAATCCAAAAAGTAATGGGAGCGATAATCCCGAAATACAGTAATTGCTTATTTTTCATATAGTTTATTGTTGGTTATAGGTTATTACTTAGTTTAATGATCAATATAAAATCATCAAGATTTTCTTCAACAACATAAAATCCAAGACGTCTATATAAATTTATAGCTGGATTACCTTTTGAAACGCTAAGAGATACTTGATGATATCCTTTTTGAAATAGATATTTAAGCATTTTTTTCATCATTGTAGTACCAATACCATAGTTTCTATATTCTTTATAAATAGCGATACCTATTTCAGGAGTATCTTCATCAATAAATCCATAACCTTTTATCTCTCCATGAAAATTTCGCGACCAGACTACACCAACAATATTATTATTAATAATCGCAACTAGGCAATGATCATCCTTAGAATGCCCCCAATTATCCCAATATATTCTAATATTTGGAATGTAGATTATATCTTTTGGATATGGTGTTTATGGATTTGGTTGATATATTGATTCATACATAAACTCCCCAAGCACATATGTTTCGTTCTTTTTAATCCCTCTTATTTCAACATCGTATGGCATATCTGTGAATTTATAATGCTAATCTTTAATACTTATTTATTATGGTAATCTGTAATACTTATCTATGTACTTATTAATTACGCTAATATGTAATACTTATTTACAATGCTAATCTTTAATACTTATTTACAATGCTAATCTTTAATACTTATTTATTATGCTAATTTATAATAATATAATCGGATAATTATGATCTAATCTGATATAAATGAAAAGTTGTGCTTTTGAATAATTAAATAATTCTGATTTGATGTTGAAAACGAAATTTTAAGATTGGATTGATTGATATGGTTAAGTAGTAGATATACAGCGTGATATACAGTTTCCTGCAGATCCCCCCAATCTGCCAGAATAAAGTATAACATTCATATAGACAGATAGATAGGCTTTTGCGAGATGATGTTTAGGTCAGCTTTAAAATGCTATGTGCTTATCATTCAATAAAATATATATTATTCTGGCAGATAGGGGGGATCTGCGGGAAATCGCAAAACGCATTGACTATGAGACGCATAGCCTCTATTTGAAAACTTGGCTTCAAACTAAGATACAACTTCAAACTAAGATACAATTTCAGACTAATATATCTCGAATACAAATTACATGTGATGTTCCGGAGAGGGCGAAGCGATGCTGAGCTCTTAACTTGCGAAGCACCATTTTCCGCGAAGCGCAGCTGAGCATATCACTTGCGAAGCACCATTAGAATCGAGATATTATGTCTGAATTAAACCGAATAAGATATATGTATCTTCTGAACAAGTTCCTACAATTTATGTCTACAATATCGCAAGAGCTATATTGTTGATTATCTGAATATTTTGCAAATACATGCAGGCTAGGGGGTGTCTGCCCGACTACCCATAAGCTTCAATGTTGTGGAAGGAAAAGAGAAAGGGCAACTAAAAACATTTTAGTTACCCTTGTAATACGTATTGAATATTTCGGAATTGTCTTAAATCTCTTATAGCTCAATTGATTTCGAGTCTTTTAGTTCGTGTTTGCCGCGTACGTATTGGTATTGAGCTACTTGAACTTTGTTTTTATTTGATGCTGCTGGATAAATTACAATAAAGTCCATGTTTTCTACATCTTGATCTATTGCAACATTTTTGTCTCTACTCTTCTTGTCTTCCCAAGTTCCTGAGTTTGCATAAATGCACTCTTGACCCTTTGCGTTTGTAAAGGTCTTGATCATAGGGATGTGTGTATGTCCGAAAACCACAATTCGTTTTTCACTTGCACTATTGTTAAAGTATTGAGTATTTGATTGATTGTCAATAAATGAAGTAGCAAGGCTGCCTTTAATAGCCGAATCAATAGGTGTTACAATTGGGACATTGTTGAATGCAAGACGCTCTTCCCAATTCTTTTGAGTAAAGATTCCGTTGTACAGATTGATTACTAGACTCTTGTTCTTTGGATCATTTTTCGGAAGAAGATCGTTGATTGAATATGTTTTTGTGAAATTTCCAATATTTGTGGTGATTATTGGTTCGTTGAAATCATCTTTTACAAAGATCAATCCGGTCAAAACTTTATTCCAAAGAGTGTAGTAGATAAACTTAGTCTTTTGTTCAGCATTGGTGCTATCGTATAGTTTTGCCTCTGGAACTTTTGTCGCAGCCTCTGGAGTAGTAGGATCTGTAAAAGAGTTTGCTGCTATTCTAGCAAAGAAGTAGCCTGGAGGAAAAATTGCTCCTTTTGCATCTGCTTCATTTGCATTTGGACATAATGAACAAAAGAAGTCGTATCTGTGTGAGTGTTCAATTGCAATTTGAGGAAAACCATCTGGAGTGTATGTGCCTACCTCAGTTTTGTTGACAGCATCTCTAGCTTGGTTGATGCCAGGCATTGCTAAATCGATATTTTCTGGAGTGAAGCCCATATCATGGTTACCCGGAACGTAAGTAACCTTGACTTTTCCATCTGTGATAATACCATTAATTACTTCAAAAACCTCTTTGTTGGCAGCAACTGTCTTTTTAACAAAGTCAGCTTGTGTCCCGCCACCGTAAGTGTCAGATCTAGTTGGGATATACCATTCGTCTAACAAATCTCCACCAAATACTAACTCTTTTACTGTTTCTGACGATCTGATCTCTTTCAAAAAGTCGACTAATCGTCCTAAATGCTTAACATTTTCGGAATACGAAAGATCATTGCCTAAGTGTAAGTCGCTAATGATTACAATTTTGTCTCTTGTTGTATCGCTGCTCTCGGTAATACTGTCAAATGGGTTATCAGAAGATTTTGAATAAATTATAGTGCAAGCTGATAAATAGAAAATTGATGTTAAAGAGAGGAGTAATGAAATGAACTTTTTCATAATTTATGTTTATTTAATGCTTGTTGCAGTTAATTTACAGCGAATTTAACTATTAAGTATAAAAATGCAGAATAAAGATTTAGATAATAGATAATCCCAAAAACAAACATCTTAATAGAGCCTGTTTTTGGGTATCGAGAACTAGCCTTGTTCTATAGTTTAATTATCGTGGATTCTTAGTATGTATGTCTAAGCGTTTAATACTTCGACACAAAAGTATTGCTAAAGTGAATATGGCATGTTTCATTTTTACAAACCTTTTGTTCCATTTTTACAAAATATATCGCTGTTTTATTGTATTTTTGCATGCCAATAAGGTTTTTAAAACATGCAATACATATACATCGCGACTACTTTCGCAGGCGCAATAATCTGTTTTTTAGCTTCTTTCTTGCTATTTGTGCGCAGAAAAACAGGTGAGCGCGCAAGAACAATTCTCGCTGCAATAGTATTTACATCTGTTTTTAATTACTTACCACGATTTATCGACTCGATAAATGGTGTTGCTCCAGATTTTGTAGTTTCAGCGAAGATGCTGTTGGTAGCAATTTTCATGGTAATTATAAATCTCATATACCCAATAGAGGTGATATCTCCTCGTTGGCTTAATTTAAAACGTACATTTTACCTTTTCTCTCCGTTTATCTTTCTTGTTATTCTCTATAATATCACATTATTATTTGGAGTTGAGTACACTCCATATAAGTCTATTCTAGAGATGATTCCAAATATTGGCGACTTTGATGTTATTTTCCGCCTCTTTTTAGCTCTGATGATACTTATTCCAAGTTTATTCATCATTGTTTTACATAGATATGGTCGTTACAAAAACACAGACAACGTTTGGATTACAAAATACACGATTCCATTTTTCATTACCCTTATCGCATATCTAGTAGTGTTGATTTATAATCACCCGATTGTGAGTATATTATATTATTATGTTGGTGTTGGATGTAATCTTTATAGGATATACTTAGAGCTGTTCGATCGTTTGATAGGAACGCCTGTGGAAGAGACAGTTGTCAAGAAGCAAGTAGCGGAGCCGAAGAATAATGTATTGATTGACAGACTTGATGTGTTAATGAAGAAGAGCAGTGCATGGCGTGATCCTGATTTGTCTTTAAATACTTTAGCTTCGGAGCTTTGTACTAATAGAACAACTTTAGCGCAAGTGTTGAGGGAGAGTGGGTACGAAAATTATACTAATTACATAAATCGTTTACGCGTTGAAGACTTTTTAAAGCAGATAGAATCTGGTGAGATTGATAATTATCAGGATGCTTTCTTTTTTGTTGGCTTCCGCTCACGCAGCACAGCTTTGCGTAATTTCAGACAATTTACTGGTAAGACTCCATCGGAGTACTTTGAGGCTAAATAATAAGGGCAGACCCTTTTTATCGTCTGCCCTTAAGCGTTTGCGGTCGTATGCCTTTTTCGATTTGTGCACCCTTTTAACTGTGAGGGGGCGTTTGTGATTCTCAATCTCCGCTTCACGGCTAGCTTTGCGGTGAGCTTTGACATAATCACTCTGAGTGATTCTTAATTTTTTCATCTTGAGAAATTTTGGTTTAATATAGTTTGAAATTCTTCAATAAACAATCCAACATGATAGCCATCGACTAAGGCATGATGAACATGTATTGATATTGGTAAGACTTTTTTATCACCTTGTTCGGTCAATTTGCCAAAGGTGATTTTTGGGCAGCTATCTGGGAATGAGTAACTTCGTGCATGAGACATTGATGTGAATTTAATCCAAGGCAATGATGAATAGTGGATTACATTTTCACCAGAGGTAGCAGGAATTAGCTCTGTCGAACTCTTAACTCGAATAATTTCTTGTCTTGCAGACTCTTGAAATGTGAGAAAATTTTCATCAAAGGGCATATATCCAAAACCAAAAGTCCCATTTTCTCTATTTATTGTTGGCGATGCATCAATTTTATCATATATAAATACTTGATCATTAAGAATTCTATATCTAAATGATTCGATTTTATTTGCTGCAAGTAGAGACGAATGAAGGTAATAAAGGAAAAATGAAAAGCCATTTTCTTTACATATTTTGTACGCACTAGTACACTCAACCTCAACTGTAGCTCCCCAAAAAGGTTCTTCAAATTTGCTGAAAAAATGAAAATGTTCCTTTCTGTTCCAATTTTCGATGTCTAGTAATGTTTTCATTTTTAATTTATTCTAAATGTTGAGGGGGAAGTGCCTCTTATCTCTTCGCCTCTATAATATACCTTCCATGCGTCTTTTGCATATCTTTCTCTCTCTGGCTATAGATAAAGTTTTCATGATGAAATTGTTTGCAAAAATAAAAGCAATTATGGTGCCAATCAAATAATTTTTAACTTTAAATATTCTTAAAAACTTCTATTATGAGACATTTAGCATTCTTGTTTGCTGCTTTTATTCTCTTCAACTGTGCAAATAAAGATTTATTAATTACCAAGCCATTTATGTTGGCTCCAAATGTAAGCCTAATAAAAATATTCAAAGGTGATAAGGAGTGTTCAAGTTTGAATGAAAAAATTATAAATGATTATAAAGCAATTATTAATGATTATCGTGCTAATAATGATGGGCAAAAATACTCAATTAGTTCAGAATTTTTTATTCACGATAGCATCATAACAATCAAGGTGTCGGAAAAACAACAAATGGAGATGTCTGAGGGTTTAATGAAATATAATGTATATCATTATGATTATAAGAATAATAAGATTTTAAATACTTCGAAGATGTTCGAAATTTTTGGTTTGTCGCAAGTTCCGATATTGAGTGCATTTGCAGAGCAATGTATTATGCCCGATGAGATGGCAGAGCCTTTGTTCGATCTAAATTGGTTTGAACAAGTAAAGTGGAAGGAGATAAATTTGATGAAGTTTTACATCAATGCCGACAATAAGATTGTAATTATTTATCCTTTAGCTAACGACGGAATTGAAGGTGAAATTATTTTAAATTGATTATTTGAATTGTATGAATTATAGACTTTCGGTGTTTTTAGCTGTTGCAAAACACTCAAATTTTACCAAGGCGGCAAAGGAGCTTCATATCTCTCAGCCTGCAGTGAGTCGTCATATTCATGAATTGGAGACAGAGTATGGAGTCCAGTTATTTGATAGAGCTGGAGCTATGGTCTCTTTAACACAGGCTGGGATTGTATTTTTAAAGCATGCTGAGTTGATTCATGAAAATTATAAGTCTCTTCGTCTTGATATGAATCTGTTGGTAGAAAATTTTAAGGGTTCAATTAAATTAGGAGCTAGCTCAACTATCTCGCAATATATTCTTCCTCCAATAATGTCAAAATTGATCGAGAGATTTCCAGATGTTGAGATTAATATGATAAGTGGAAATAGTGAGCAGATTGAACAATCTGTTGCTGAGCATCATGTTGATTTGGGACTAGTTGAGGGAGGTAGTCGGACTACTGGTCTAAAGTACTCTCATTTTGCAAAAGACGAACTTGTATTGGTCGCATCGGCAAACAGTAAACGAAAGCAAGAGATTGAAATTGAGACATTGAAAAAGCTTCCTCTTGTATTGAGAGAGAGCGGGTCTGGGACTCTTGATGTAATAGATAGAGAACTCAGTAAGCATAATGTCAAGTTATCGGACTTGAATGTTTTATTGCGATTGGGGAGCACTGAAAGTATAAAATCTTTTTTACTAGAAAATTCCGATTCGTATGCAATTATTTCTGTGGCAGCTCTAAGAAGGGAGCTTAAAAACAATGAGATAATGATTGTTGATGTGTTGGGATTAGAGTTTATACGTGAATTTATGTTTGTTAGCACTCAAGGTGCAAATAGTGATCTTACTGATCGGCTGATTAACTTTATAATTAATGCTTATAACAAAATGTAATAGCATATAACTTTTTTGTATTGCAATTTATCGACAACTAGAGATAGATTTGCCGCAAAAAAATGAAATTATTATTGTTCTTATTTCTCGCAGTTGTCTCTTTATTTCTCTCTCCTGCAGTTGGTCTTTTTTCTGGAATTTTGTTTGCCCTTCTATTTGGATGCTTGTATAAATCGAAAGTGAAAACTTTTTCGAAGTATCTTTTGCAAATCTCTGTTGTTGGGTTGGGTTTTGGAATGAATCTAAATGAATCGTTAGCAGCTGGAATTGACGGCATTCTTTATACAGTCGTCTCTGTTTCTTCTGTGATGATAATTGGTTATTTTTTTGGCAAAGCGATTGGGATACCTACAAAAATGGCTTATTTAATATCTTCGGGAACAGCTATTTGCGGAGGGAGTGCGATTGCGGCTATTTCGCCAGTAGTGGATGCTAAC
>JASDTB010000079.1:0-11079 GCA_041441455.1 Bacteroidales bacterium | reverse complement strand
GGACTTAGTCTCTATTATAGCGATCAAGCTGTTATCAGAGTACCTGCAACCAGCCAAAGTAAAGATGTGACAACAGAGGTTATCAAACAAGAGGGTTTCTCTGTAAAGGTTGGGTTTTTCACAGATGAGAAGAGCACAAAAACTACAATTCCATTTTTCAAAAGTAATGAATTTGACTATGCTTGGTTATCACCAATCGGTGGAGAAACAGGTAAAAAGCTTGCATGGGTAATTTATGTAATTGCCGTAATCTTCATTATTACTGCGGTATCCAACGGCACCAATTTAACTGATGGGATGGATGGTCTTACAACAGGAATCTCCGCAATTGTGGGAACTACACTTGCCATACTTGCTTATGTCTCCGGTAATACAATCTTCGCAAACTATCTGCATATAATGTATATCCCTCAAACTGGGGAGCTCGTGATCTTTCTAGCGGCATTTATTGGTGCGCTGATTGGCTTCCTTTGGTACAACTCTTTTCCTGCTCAAGTCTTCATGGGCGACACAGGAAGTCTTGCAATAGGAGGAATTATAGCAGTAGTTGCAATCATGATCAGAAAAGAGCTTTTGATCCCGATTTTATGCGGAATCTTCTTTGTAGAGAGCCTTTCTGTAATAATTCAAAGATTATACTTTAAATACACCAAGAAAAAATACGGCGCTGGCCGAAGAGTCTTTAAGATGACACCTATTCATCATCACTTCCAAAAAGAGGATGTTGAATGTTTGATTCAGGTTCCTAAAAGAGCTCTTCCAGAGGCAAAAATCGTTGCAAGATTCTGGATTATAGCCGTAATGCTTGCTGTAATAACAATAATAACACTTAAAATCAGATAATTATGTCAAGAGTAGTAGTTCTTGGAGGGGGAGAAAGCGGGGTTGGTGCCGCAGTTCTGGCATCGGTAAAAGGTCACGATGTTTTTCTTTCGGACAGCAACATGCTTAAACAGGATGCCAAAGGCCTCCTTGATGCCTACAAGATTGCCTACGAAGAGGGCGGTCATACTAGAGAGCTGATTCTAAACGCTACTGAGGTGGTAAAAAGTCCTGGTATTCCAGACACAGTTCCAATCGTTGAAGAGATTGTTGCTGCAGGTATTCCAGTGATCTCCGAGATCGAATTTGCAGGTCGCTACGATCGCGCTAAAAAGATCTGTATTACCGGAAGTAATGGAAAGACCACCACAACTTCGATTATCTATTTCTTGATGAAGAATGCAGGGCTGAATGTTGGCTTAGCTGGTAATATTGGCCAAAGCTATGCTTACCAAGTGGCAACTCAGGATTTTGATTATTATGTTTTGGAATTGAGTAGTTTCCAATTAGACGGCATGTATGAATTTAAAGCAGACATCGCGGTTCTATTGAATATTACTCCCGACCACTTAGATCGTTACGATAACGATATGGAGAAATATATTAAAGCAAAATTCCGTATCACTCAAAACATGTCTACCGAAGATTGCTTTATATTCTGTGCAGATGACGAGATCAGTATTTCGCACTTGAACAAAATAGTTGTTCAGGCAAAGAGACTTCCATTCAGTCAGACTCAAAAAGTTGAAGAGGGGGCATATCTAGAAGATGAGTCAATCCACGTAAAATATAAAGATTCGGATTATCAGATGTTTATCAATGAGTTGTCGCTTCAGGGTAAACATAATATCTACAACTCAATGGCAGCAGCAATCACAGGTAAGGTTCTCAACATCAAGAATGATGTACTGAGAGATAGTCTGTCGACATTCAAAGGGGTTGAGCATCGTTTAGAGAAGGTACTGAAAGTTAAAAATGTACTTTATATCAATGATTCAAAAGCAACAAACGTTAATTCAACTTGGTACGCGCTTGAGAGTATGACTACTCCAGTTGTATGGATTGCTGGCGGTAAGGATAAGGGTAATGATTACTCGCCTCTTTTTGATTTGGTAAAAGACAGAGTAAGAGTATTAATCTGCCTGGGAGTTGATAATAGCAAATTAATCAGAGACTTTTCTGATAAAGTTGACGAAGTTTATGAAGTAAGATCGGCAGAAGATGCTGTGAAAGTAGCGTACGAAACTGCAAAGTCTGGAGAGACTGTTTTACTTTCTCCAGCTTGTGCTAGCTTCGACCTATTTAAAAACTATGAAGAGAGAGGAAAATTATTTAAGGAGGCAGTTCAAAAGCTGTAACTAAAATGAGCGAAGAGTCCATTATTTATAGATTAAGGGGAGATAAAATTATCTGGGTAATAGTTTTTCTATTATCCCTGATATCTATTGCTGCGGTGTATTCATCCAGCAGTGCTGTGGCGTTTATGGAGAAAAAGACAACCTTACATTTTCTCTTTAAACAGATGAGATATGTTGTATTTGGACTTACTGCTCTTTACATATGCTATAAAATACCTGTAAAATGGTTCCGAGGTCTTGCATACTTAGGGATGATTGTAAGTATCGGACTCCTTTTACTTACCTTATTGATAGGAAAGAACATCAATGGAGCTGAAAGATGGATCGTTATCTTTGGTATGTCTTTCCAGCCTGCCGAAGTTGCCAAAATTGGGACAATTCTATACCTGGCAAAGGTCTTTGAAGATTGTGAGTTTAAAACCTTTAGAGAATTTATGCTCTTAATCTTGATTCCTGTAGGTGCGGTTGTGCTTCTAATTATGCAAGGCAGCGTGTCAACAGCTCTTCTGTTTAGTGTTATTGCGTTCATTTTAATCATGATCAGCGGCATCAAAACACTATACATATTCAAATCGATCCCTTACATCTTAGCACTTGCTGCGGTCATCTTTTCGCTACACTTAGCATTTGGAATGTTCCCAAGAATCTCTACTGCAACAGAAAGGGTAAAGACTCATATTTTTGGAGAGAACAAAAAGAAGACAGAGGCAATGAATGCCGAAGAACTTCAAAAGCTAAGTGATAAGACTCTGCAGGAGGAGATGGCTAAGACTGCTATAGGATCATCGGGAATTATAGGAAAAGGCCCCGGCAACAGTACTCAGCGATATGTCTTGCCTCATCCATATTCCGATTTCATCTTTGCAATTATAGTAGAAGAGTATGGAATGTTAGGTGGACTATTCATAATCTTGCTCTATTTATGGTTCCTGTTCCGATGCTTTACACTTGCCCGAGCATGCACGAAAAAATTTACAGGAATGGCAGTACTTGGGCTTGCAATCCTGATTACCATGCAAGCATTACTACACATCCTTGTGAATGTAAACCTAATACCAGTTACAGGACATACCCTGCCATTAATCAGTCTGGGAGGAACCTCTTTAATTATTATGGGTGGTGCGTTTGGAATTATTCTTTCTGTTAGCAGAACGATTGAGGTAGGAAGCCAAAAGAAAAAGGAGGAGCTTAAAAAAGAAAAATTGAACGAAACTGAGATACCAGACAACAATGAGTAGAAAACCAAGAATAATCATTAGTGGAGGAGGAACAGGAGGTCACATCTTCCCTGCTCTCTCAATAGCCGATAAACTAAAACAGATTAACGGCGATTGCGAGATTCTCTTTGTTGGTGCCCTTGGAAAAATGGAGATGGAGAAGGTGCCTGCTGCAGGCTATAAGATTATTGGGCTTCCGGTTGCTGGTCTAAAAAGGAGTCTTAGCTTAGATAATCTAAAACTTCCACTAAAGGTTATAATGAGCATTCTTGCTGCTCGCAAAATTGTAAAGGAGTTCAAACCCGATGTTGCTGTTGGAGTTGGAGGGTACGCAAGCGCTCCACTTCTTTGGACCGCATCTAGAATGGGTATACCATATCTAATTCAAGAACAAAATTCCTTTGCAGGATTAACAAATAGGATTTTAGGAAAGAGGGCCTCAGCAATTTGTGTAGCCTATAGAGAGATGGAGCGATTTTTCCCAAAATCTAAAATTCTCTTAACTGGAAACCCAGTTAGGAATAATATTAAAAAATCGACACAAAGCGATAAAGAAGAGGCAATTAAACAATACAATCTTAATCCTTCGAAGAAGACTCTATTCGTCACAGGAGGTAGTCTAGGGGCAAGGAGATTGAACAATTGTATTAAACAATATATTATTGAAAATCAATCCTCAGAATATCAGATTATTTGGCAATACGGAAAAATCTATTCTGCCGAAATTTCTGCATTCTTAAATGATAATCAACGAGATTACATCCATGCAAGTGATTTTATCCCTAGAATGGATTTAGCATTTGCTGCTGCTGATGTAATTGTAACTCGCGCAGGAGCTGGAACCATTTCTGAATTGTGCATTGCAGGTAAGGCAGTAATTTTTGTTCCATCACCAAACGTAACAGAAGATCATCAGACATATAATGCTATGTCACTTGTAAAACAGAGTGCTGCAAAAATTGTAAAAGACTCCGAAGCAGAGATGACTCTAATGAAGAGTGTAGAGAGTCTGATAAACAACGATGAGGAGATAAAAAAATTAGAGAGCAATATCGAGAAACTAGCAATGCCCGATGCTGCTGAAGTTATAGCTAAAGAGGTTTTAAAACTTGTCAAATAAATGAGTATGAAAAAGAACATATATCTGCTAGGGATAGGCGGAATAGGAATGAGCGCACTTGCAAGATATTATAATCATGCAGGTTGCAGAGTCGCAGGTTATGACAGGACTCCGAGTAAGCTTACACACGAATTAGAAAACGAAGGTATTTCAATCCACTTCGAAGACAACATAGATCTAATCCCTAAAGAGTTCAGAGAGAACGAAAACGACACTTTGGTAATATATACCCCAGCAGTTCCAAAAGAGCTCAAGGAGTTTGTTTACATCAGAGAAAAGGGATTTGAGCTTTGTAAAAGATCTCAAGTATTAGGATTGATTGCATCCGATAAAAAGTGTCTTGCTGTAGCAGGTACACACGGAAAGACAACAACCAGCACAATGCTTGCGCATATCTTCACTCACTCGCAAGTTGGATGCACTGCATTTTTGGGAGGAATCTCAAGAAATTACGATACAAACCTTCTACTTAGCAAGAGTAAATACTTAGTCGCAGAAGCAGACGAATTCGACAGATCTTTCCTCCAATTGTTTCCCGAAACAGCGGTAATTACATCAACAGACGCAGACCATCTAGACATCTATAACGACCACTCAACTATTAAAAAAGCATTTGCAGATTTTGCTTCGCAAGTGAAAGAGTATGGAAGCTTAGTTATTAAATTAGGCGTTGAAATTGACCTATGGAATGTAAGTGCAAAAAAGATCTATCGTTACTCATTCGATAAAAAGGCAGACTTTTATGCTTCGGATATTGAGATTCATAATGGTGGATTTTTCAAATTCAACCTTAATCATCCTGGCGGTGTAATTGAAGGGTGTAAACTTGGTGTACCAGGTTGGGTAAATGTTGAGAATGCAATTGCAGCATCTGCAGTAGCTTTAATCAACGGAGTTGACCCACAAAAAGTAAAGAACGCACTTGAGTCTTTCAAAGGAGTTGAAAGAAGATTTGATATTAGACTTAACACTCCAAAGTGCTCTTATATTGACGACTACGCACATCATCCTCAAGAGATTAAAGCAGCTATCAGCTCAATGAGAAATATCTTCTCTGGGCGAAAACTGACTGGAATTTTTCAACCGCACCTGTTTACTAGAACTCGAGACTTTGCAGCAGATTTTGCAGACAGTCTAAGTGCTCTAGATGAATTAATCCTATTAGACATTTATCCAGCTAGAGAGTTACCAATCGAAGGGGTTACTTCAAAAATTATCTTCGATAGCGTAACAATTGAAAACAAGATCCTTATCAAGAAAGAGGAGTTAATGCAGGAGTTAGAGAAGAGAGAGATCGATGCATTAATAACATTTGGTGCAGGAGATATAGACAGATTTATAGAACCAATAACAGAATACTTAAAGAGAAGGTATAATGTTTAAAAAGATTGCCATAATAACAGGCTATGTCCTACTTACGTTAGGTCTTGCTGCATATTTCTACTTCTCAACCATGCTTACAAGCAAAGAGATGTCCAGAGTTGTGTGCAATAAAATCGATGTAAGAATTCTCGACAAGAACGATAATCGTTTTGTCTCCGAAGCTGAGATTGTGTCGGAACTCAAAATGCTTGGAATAACTCCAGGCGAGAGTAAAATCAAACACATAAACCAATTCGAAACAGAGAAATACCTAAATGGCAAGAATGCAGTAAAGAGAACAGATGTAAGCGTTAACATAAATGGAGTTGTCAGAGTAGATGTTACACAGCGGAGACCAATTCTACGACTTGAGACCGATAATGGAGGATTTTACATGGACGATGAGGCATATATCTTTCCATTAGTAAGCACCTTTTGCTCAAACGTCCCAGTTGTTTCTGGAAATATTCCACTTCAGTTAAATAGCGGATACAGAGGAAAATGCAAGTTCAACAAAGAGTGGGCAGAATCTCTTTTAAAATTTGGAATCTTCCTGTCCAACAATCCATTATGGAATGATTTGACAGAACAAATCTACATAGATGACAAGAGTGACCTCTACATTGTTCCACGTATTGGAGGGCAAGAGATTATATTCGGAGACCTCGAAGATATTGAAGAAAAATTCAATAAACTAAGCGCCTTCTACAAAGATATCATTCCTAACGAAGGTTGGGACAAGTATAAAGCAGTAGATCTAAGATTTCACAAGCAGATTGTCTGCAAACTTAGACACTCAAAACAAATTATAGATACCACAACAACAAGTCAACAAATTAAAAATATATAACTATGAAGAAATACGTTGCAGCCATAGACCTGGGAACAACAAAGGTTGTTGCTCTGGTTGGAGAAAAAACAGAAAATGGTATAAACATCATTTCTTTCAGAGAGGCTCCTTCTAAGGGAATCATGAGAGGTGAAGTTGTCAATATTCAGAGTGTGTTAGACTCTCTAAATCCTATCTTGAGCGAAATCAAAGAGGAGACATCTTTACCGATCAAAGAGGTATATGTTGGAATAGCTGGACAAAACATTAGATGTGAAACAAATAGCAACCGTCGCCTAAGAGGAAAATCGGACGATCTTATCACAGAGAAAGAGATTCAGGAGATGGAGAAAGAGATGTTCCATTCAAGAGTAGTACCTGGCGAAGAGGTTCTTCATATCATCCCTCAATTCTACAACGTTGGTGAATACTTAGGACAGACGAATCCTGTAGGAATGAGAGGAAACCAAATTGAGGCAAACTACAAACTCTTCATAGGAAAGACTGGTTCTGCAGATGCGAGCAAACTTGTCATTCAAAGAACTGGTATGCATTTAAAAAAATTAATCCTAGAACCTGTTGCATCGGCAAAAGCTGTATTATCGGAAGATGAAACAGAAATGGGAGTAGCAGTAATTGATATTGGAGGTGGAACAACAGATCTTTTGATTTACGAAGAGAATGTTATTCGTCATGCAGCTGTAATTCCATTTGGTGGAAATTCAATTACCGAAGATATACGTCAAGGCTGTGGTGTCTCACAACGAAATGCAGAACAGATTAAGATTCAATACGGAACAAGTTGTGCAGACTATGCTCCAGAGAATAAAATCGTAGCAATTCCAGGTATCGGAGGCAGAGAACCTAGAGAAGTATCATTTAAATTCATCGCAAGCATTATTGAAGCTAGAATGGAGGAGATTGTAGAGGCAGTGATGTATGAAATCGACAAATCGGGATATGCCGATCGTCTTCAAGCAGGCATTGTTATAACTGGTGGTGGATCAGGTCTTTCTGGATTAGCAAGCTATATTAAACAGAAGAGTGGATACGACACAAGGATTGCCTCTCCAGATAAAAATGTTACCTTTGTAGCCGCAGAAGGTTGCTGCAAACCATCATCATCTACCGCTGTAGGATTGATTATCAAGGGCTTTGAATACGAAGAAAATAACTCTGTAATTCTTAGCATCCCATCAATCAGAGGAGAGTTATTTCCAACTCCAGAAGAGGTAGCTATTGAAGCAGAACCAGAAGTTGCTCCGAAAACGAAGGGCAAAGAGAAAGAGAAGATTAAGAGCGAGAAAACTCCAAAAACTAAAAGTTTTTTAGGTAATATTCCTAATATTTTTGGAGATATGTTTAATCCTACTAACGACGAAGCATAATTTATATGGAAGAGTATGTACCATTAGACTGGGGTGCCAGCAATTCAATAATCAAGGTTGTAGGTGTAGGTGGTGGCGGTAGCAACGCTGTCAACCAGATGTACCGTCATGGCATAATGAATGTTGATTTTCTTGTATGTAATACAGATACGCAGGCATTGAAAGATAGCCCTGTAACTCAAAAAATCCAGTTGGGTAATGTACTCACCAGAGGTTTAGGTGCAGGCTGCAATCCCGAACAAGGAAGAAAGGCAGCACTTGAATCGGTAGAACAGATTAAGGAGATGCTCTCAGGATCTACCGAGATGGTATTCATTACTGCAGGTATGGGAGGAGGAACAGGTACTGGAGCTGCCCCTGTAATTGCTCAAGTATCCAAAGAGCTCGGTCTGCTTACAGTAGGAGTTGTAACTCTGCCATTCCGCGACGAAGGTCCAGAGTTTATGACCAGAGCTGTCCTTGGAATCAAAGAGATGGAAAAATATGTCGATAGTTTACTGATCATCGACAATCAAAAACTATATAAAATCTACGGTGACTTATCAATTTTCGATGCATTTCCTAAGGCAGACAATGTACTAAGCACAGCTGTTAAAGGGATTGCAGAGATTATTACCCGTCCAGGATTTATCAATGTTGACTTTGCTGACGTTCGCATGGTAATGAATAACAGCGGAATGGCAATTTTAGGAACAGGTTCGGCAAGTGGCGAAAACAGAGCTGCAAGATCGGTAGAAGAGGCATTCAACTCACCTCTACTTAACGACCTCGACCTGACTACTGCTAAAAATGTCTTGGTCAACATCACTTCGAGCAAAGACCATGGTCTGACTATGAGCGAACTCTCTCAGATTATGGACTATATAAAAGAGTACACTGGAACTGCCGTAAACTTCAAAAGAGGTGTGGTCTGCGACCCATCTGTTGGAGAGGCAATCAGCGTCACTGTTGTTGCGACAGGCTTTAATATGAATTCACTTCCTCAAATCTCCACTAAAGATGGAAAACCAGTGATAACTGTTACTCTTGGAGAAGAAGATGATGAAAAAGAGTCTATCAGAAAACATTCAAATATCTCTCCAAGCGTAGAGAAGGTAGATTCATTCAAAAAAGACTTTATCGATTTAGATGTGCCTCAAAGCGCGCAAATCCAAAAGAAGACAACTGAGACACCAAAACAACCTCAGCCAGATAGACCAACTGCCCCTGGGATCTCAATTAAAAAAGACAAACCGTCTCTGATATTAGATCCAGGAGAGAACATAACGCAGTTAGAAAACGTACCAGCATACATCAGGAAACAACAAAAAAACAGTCAGAGTCAAACTAAGATTGCAGACGCTACACCATCTGCCCAAACAGGAACTTTCCGTTTGGAAGAGATTGATGGCAAAAATTTCCTGACATCCGATAACTCATTTTTACATCAAACACAAGACTAAACATGTCGAAAAGAACAAGAGTGAGATTTGCGCCAAGTCCTACTGGTCCGCTACATATTGGCGGAGTCAGGACAGCTCTCTACAACTATTTATACGCTAAGAAAATGGGTGGTGACTTTATATTAAGAATTGAAGACACCGACTCACAAAGATTCGTTCCAGGTGCCGAAGAGTATATCATCGAAGCTCTTGCGTGGTGTGGCATCTCCCCCGACGAAGGTGTTGAAAATGGAAAAGTTGTTGAGGTTGCATCCGACAAGCATCCTCACGCTCCATACAGACAGTCGCAACGCAAACCTATATATCGCAAATACGCCGATCAATTAGTTGAAAACGGCTTTGCCTATTATGCATTTGATAGCGCCGAGGAGTTAGACTCTTTAAGAAAAGAGGCAGAAGCTAAAGGAGAGACATTTACATACAATTATACTGTCAGAGAGAGATTAAAAACCTCTTTATCACTTCCTGAGAATGAGTGGAAAGAGCTTTTAGAGACAACAAACCACTGGGTTGTTAGATTTAAGATGCCCGAAAACAGAATTGTCAAGATGAGCGACATGATTAGAGGGGAGATTGAGGTAAACACCAACACATTAGACGATAAAGTGCTTTGGAAAGCTGCCGATCAACTACCAACCTACCATCTTGCAAATATTGTTGACGACCATCTAATGGAGATCACAGAAGTTATTAGAGGCGAAGAGTGGCTTCCGTCGCTCCCACTCCACTATCTTTTGTATGAAGCATTTGGTTGGCAAGAGACTAAACCCGCATTTGCCCACCTATCACTTCTTTTGAAACCAGATGGAAAAGGAAAATTAAGCAAACGTGATGGAGATAGACTTGGATTCCCTGTCTTCCCATTAGAATGGAAAAACGCTGAAGGTGAAATCTCTAGAGGATACAGAGAGGATGGATATTTTGCCGATGCTTTCATCAATATGCTTGCATTTTTAGGTTGGAATCCTGGAACCGAACAAGAGATTTTCTCTCTCGAAGAGCTTACTGAAGCCTTCTCGGTTGACAGAGTAATCAAATCTGGAGCAAGATTTAATCCAGAAAAGGCTAAATGGTTCAATCAAGAGTACTTAAGAAAGAAAGAGAACACCTGTTTAGCATCATTGTTTACCGAAATTTTAAATGAGAAAGGCATATATAAAGATGCTTCCTACATCGAATCTGTTGTATCTCTCATTAAAGAGAGGGCTACTTTTGTCTCAGACTTTTGGTCTTTAGCAGACTACTTCTTTGTAGCACCAACATCATACGATGAGGCAGTTGTCAAGAAATTCCTTAAACCCGAAACTGCAGAGATGCTTAAAGGCACTTTAGAATACATTACCAATTTCCAACCATTTACAAAAGAGCCGTTTGAACATGCCCTTGCAGACTTCATCAAAGGAAATGGATGGCCTATGGGAGGAGTAATGAACAACTTAAGATTGGCGATGGTTGGCGAATCAAAGGGTCCTGGTGTAGCAGACATTATGCTACTAGTAGGCAAAGAAGAGACCATTTCAAGAATCGAAAAGTATATCCTG